>JAZUPX010000082.1:0-4879 GCA_045605405.1 Clostridia bacterium | reverse complement strand
AAGTCAACGTGACCGGGAGTGTCTATAAGATTAAGGATATAATCCTTGCCATCCTCCGCCTTATAATTAAGCCTTACAGCACGGGCCTTGATAGTGATACCTCTCTCCTTTTCAAGGTCCATATTATCAAGTAGTTGCTGTTCCATTTCACGGCTTTCAATACTTCCCGTAAGCTCTAAAAGTCTGTCCGCAAGAGTACTCTTACCGTGGTCTATATGTGCAATTATACAAAAGTTTCTGATATTTTCCTGCATAGTTTTTCCTCTCATTAATAATGTACAAATTTATACAGAATATATTGTACCACAGTTCTTGGAAAATGTGAACTGTTTTTTTACATTTATTCTATAATTTTTGTGGGCGTTGATACAAAGATAAGAGCTGAACGGTTGACTCCGTTCAGCTCTTATCTTTACTCTTCTCTGTTTGCTTTTAAAAGTTCAATTTCTGCTTTGTAACCGTCAAGTTCGTTGGGTGTTTCAAGGAACACGGGAAGATGCTTAAGACGGGGATTATTTATAATATTCGTCATTGCTTCAAGACCGATTGACCCTTCACCTATTTTTTCGTGTCTGTCCTTATGGCTTTCAAAAGGATTCTTGGAATCGTTCATATGAATAGCGTGAAGCCTGTCAAGTCCGACTATTCGGTCAAACTCGTCAAGCACACCGTCAAGGTTTCCTACAATGTCGTAACCTGCATCATATACGTGACAGGTATCTAGACATACGCCTACCTTTTCTGAAAGCTCCGTTTTGTCAATGATTTCTCTGAGCTCTTCAAAATTTCTTCCGATTTCGCTGCCTTTTCCTGACATTGTTTCGAGAAGAACAATTGTTGTCTGCTCCGGAGTAAGGATAGTATTTAGAAGTGATGCAGTAAGCTCTATTCCCTTTTCAGCACCCTGACCTACGTGGCTTCCAGGATGGAAGTTATAGAGGTTTCCGGGGACATATTCCATACGAAGCATATCATCCTGCATAATACGGAGTGCAAGGTCACGCACTCTTTCATCTGCAGATGAGGGGTTAAGTGTATAAGGTGCGTGTGCAAGAATTTTGCCGAAACCGTTCTCGGAAGTATATTTCAAAAACTCCGCTATATCCTTTTCATCTATATCCTTTGCGGCAAATCCACGCGGATTTCTTGTGAAAAACTGAAAGGTATTGGCACCGATTGATGAGGCTTCCTTTGCCATATGCAAAAACCCCTTTGATGCGGACAAATGACATCCTAAGTAAAACATAATAATCTCTCCTTAAAAATTATTGCTTTTAAATTTAATATATAGTATAATGATATATAATAATCTCAAAAAATGAGAGGTAATATACAAAATGAAAAAAGTGATAACTAAAGCATTTGCAAAAATCAATCTTTCTTTAGATGTACTTGGCAAGCTTGAAAATGGATATCATGAGGTACAAATGGTTATGCAGACTGTATCTGTATTCGACCTTGTAACCGTTACAAAACTGAGAAGCGGAATAGAGCTTTCTACAAATCTTCCGTATCTTCCAATCGACAGCAACAATATTGCATACAAAGCTGCTGAAGAATTTTTTAAATATACGGGAATAAAAGAGGGAGTCAGCATTGACATTTCCAAACGTATTCCTGTCGGTGCAGGACTTGCAGGAGGAAGCAGTAACGCTTCGGCAGTACTTAAAGCTATGAACAAGCTTTTCGGCACAGGCTTATCCTTGAAAGAGCTTTGCAAAATCGGCATAAAATTGGGTGCCGACGTACCTTACTGTATTCTCGGCGGAACAAGGCTTGCAGAAGGTATCGGAGAAAAGCTTTCTCCCCTGCCTAAATTTCCCAAGTGCAGTATTGTTCTTGTAAAGCCGTCTTTTTCCATAAGCACCAAAACAGTCTATGAAAAAATTGATTCATATACAGATTATAAAAGGCCACAGACACAAAAGCTTATTGATGGACTTCACGCTTCCGATATGGAAATGATTACAGGTGCAATGGGAAATGTCCTTGAAGAGGTAAGCCTTTCAGAGCATCCTATACTTCAAAAGGTTAAGGATGAACTTATGGAGCTTGGTGCTGTCCGTGCACAAATGAGCGGAAGCGGTCCTACCGTTTTCGGCATTTTCAATAATATGGAAGATGCAAGAAACGCAAAAAAAGAATTGTGGGGAAAATACAAAACAGTATATATTTGTACACCCGTATAAAATTTTTCCTCAGTGGCAATACTTACATACGAGGTGTTGCTGAGTGAAAAAAATTTTGACGATACTTGCTGTAACCGGCTTTATGCTTTTTCTGTTGGTAGGGTACTCTACAACAGTTAATTCCAATCTTTCCGAAAACATTGTGAGACTTCATGTCCTGGCAAACAGTGATAGCGTTGAGGACCAAAAGTTGAAGCTTCAGGTACGTGATGCAATATTGGAACACAGCCGTGCAAATTTCACAAAGAAGAGCGATGTAAAAACAAAGCTTGATGAATATAAAGAAATTGCAGAAACTGTCATTTCCGAAAAGGGATATGACTACCCGATTGAAGTAGAATACGGAAACTTCAAATTCCCGACAAAGGAATATAACAACATCCGTCTTCCTGCAGGAAATTATGATGCGTTAAGGGTAAAAATAGGAAATGCCAAGGGGCAGAACTGGTGGTGTGTTATGTTTCCACCCCTTTGTTTTGTTGACGGTACCACAGATAGCGTTTACGCTGAAGAAAAACTGCAATCCTCATTGGATAAGGAATCCTATGACATCATAACAACAAGCGCACAAAACGGTGTATTCCCCTTTGAGGTTAAATTTAAAATAGTTGAATTTTACGGTAAGCTTTGCGGAAAGGACAAGGTCTACGCAAAGTCAAGGTAGCCGAAAGAAAGGACTTCGTACTATGAGAATGAGAACACGCAGTCACCTTGATGACAGAATCAAGGCGTGTGAAAACATTATGCTTGACAATTTTAACGACACTGCCCGTGAGTTTGCGGGCAGCTGTCCTTTACATATAGAGATAGGGTGCGGAAAGGGACGCTTTATTGCAGAAACTGCAAAGTCAAATCCTGACATCCGCTATATTGCCGTTGAAAAAGTGTCCAATGTTATGGTACTTGCAATGGAAAAGGCCGTAAAAGCAGAGGTTACTAACCTGCGTTTTATGCGTGGGAATTTCCAGCTCCTTGCAGAATCATTTCCCGATAAATCCGTAGACAGAATATACCTTAATTTCAGCGACCCGTGGCCTAAAAAGGGTTACGCGAAACGCAGATTGACACACGGCGGATTTTTGGAAATTTACAAGAGAATTTTAAAAGACGACGGTGAAATCTGTTTCAAGACAGATAACCGTGAGCTTTTCGATTTTTCCCTTGAAAGCTTCCCCGAAAACGGTTTTTCTCTTTCGGATGTTACTTTCGATTTACATAACAGTGATTTCGAGGGTAACATTATGACCGAATACGAGGAGCGTTTTTCACAAATGGGCTTCCATATATGCAGATTGGTGGCTAAAAAGACACATTGACATTTTACCACAAAAGCTATATTGTTTCAATTATTTTTTTGAAAGGATAAGTCTTATGATGCTCAGAATCGTTCATTGTGCAGACATACATATCGGTGCATCTTTCGGGCGGCTTCCCTCTCACCTTGCATCCTTGCGTGCAGAGGAACAAAAAGCCACATTTCTGGATACCGTAAATTATTGCAAAGAAAAATCAGTCGACGCATTGTTAATATGCGGCGACTTATTTGATTCCCCCAATCCTTTGAAAAAGGATGCGGAATTTGTGAGAAAAGCACTCGCTTCCCTCTCTCCTGTTCCTATTTTTATTATTTCAGGAAATCACGATTATATTTGCCCTGATTCGCCTTTTTTGAAAGAGGGTTATTTCAGCGATAATGTACATATTTTCCCGTGCTTTGACCATTTTTTTGAAATTTCTGAAAAAAACACGGTTATATACGGAAAATCCTATAATAGTACAGTTACATCGGCTTCATTTACGGATATGCTCCTTGATGAAAACAAGATAAATATTATGTGTCTTCACGGAGATTTTAATATTGCAGGTGACTACACCCCGATAAGTCGCGAAGTTCTTTCTTCACTTCCCATAAATTATGCCGCAATGGGACATATACATAACGGTGAAGTTTTTCAGGTTGGAAATGTAAAGTGTGCATACAGCGGGGCCTTGGATGGCGCAGGCTTCGATGATGACGGGGTTACGGGGTTTATTTACGGGGAAATTACTGAGGATGAAACAAAGCTTTTCCCCTTATCGTTTTCAAAAAGACATTATCATAACATTTCGTATGACGTAAGCGGCGAGGATACGGAAAAAATCCTGCAGGAGCTTAAAAGTATCGTACAAAGTGAAGATTTATATAAAATTACACTAATTGGCGAAACGGCTGATGAAATCAATACTGAATTTTTAAAAAATGAGCTTGAGGCATACTGCTTTTATGCTGAAATTTATGATGATACTTCTCTTTCCTACAATTTTGATGCAATCGAAAAAGAGGAAAGTCTTCGAGGAGAGTTTTTGAGAGAGGTCAGAAAGCTTACCTCAAGCGAAGAGGAGTTCATTCTTTGCGGTAAGGCAGGGCTTGATGCACTAATGGGAAAAATCCCCTCAATGGAGGTGGATGTATGATTATTAAAAAGCTTGAAATCATATCCTTCGGGAAATTTTCAAATAAGGTTATGGAATTTTCTGACGGACTCAATATTATTTTCGGTAACAACGAAAGCGGAAAAAGTACAGTCATAAGTTTTATATACGCAATGTTCTACGGATTTGGTGACAACAGAGGAAAGACACTTTCTCTCCGTGAAAAATACACTCCTTGGAGCGGTGGTGTATGCGAGGGAAAAATAACCGCACTTACA
>JAZUPX010000081.1:0-9289 GCA_045605405.1 Clostridia bacterium | reverse complement strand
GTACAGCCTCCCTCCATTCAAGTAAAACAGGTGTTAAGCACAAAAGAAAATATGCCGTATGCAGACACAGGGACAAAAAGTTTAATTTTTCGGTGTAATATACGGGGAAATAGTTGTATTTCAATTCTCCCGACAGTATTCCCCATAGAATTACCGCTGATAAGATACCCATACTTAAAAGCATCAGCCTGTCCCTTTTTTCAAGTTTGAATATTGTGTATGATGTTCTTCCCGAAAGCCCGTATCCCCTGCTTTTCATACTGTCGGCAGTTTCTATTGCATTTTCAAGTGACCAGGTGATAAGGATTGATAAAATTTTTATACCGCATTTAATACGCTTTATAATACCGCCTTTTGAAATGTCCCTGCCCAAAGTTTTCTGTACGGCAGAAATTTGTTTAAGGCGTGATATGAGAGTTGGGACAAAGCGCAGTATCATTGAAAATACCATAGACAATTTCGGTATGATTCGCCCGAAAAGATAGGTGAATTTATCACTTGTTAAAACCATATTGGAGCAGGAAAAATAAAGAAGCACGGATGAAAGCATAACACCTGCCGCAATTCCGTAACAGATTGATTCTGCTGTCAGCGGATTTCCCGTAGGGAGATACGTTATAACCGTCACTCCGTTATGGCTGAAAAGGGGGTTTAGTATTGCCGTAAACAAAATCACAAAAACTGCTAACCCTATACTTTTAAGTGCTTTTCTTTTTCCTCTCAGCACAAAGATGTATAATACAGCAGAAAAGAGCGTTATCCCCAAAGATACAGGGTGCATCAAAAACATCGTAAACCCTATTACCAAAAAGAAATAGAAAAAGTTTACTATCGGATGACAGGTCTTGAATTCATTCATTTTTATGCACCCCTTTCAAAAAATTATTTCACATCATTTCCCAAATCACAAGTATATACCCACTCTATACAGTCACCATTGTTAAGGATGTACTTTGAACAGCCATAGTTCGGAAACCATCCGTTAACGCTGTACATCCATCCCGAAAGCTCTCCGCAGTCAAACTCGTACAAATTATGTATTCCCTCAATATACGCACTGTCGTATATTGGTGATTTCACAAATTCCATATGAATTCCATTATTACGGGTCTCTCGCAAAAGAATATCAAACACACTCTCTCCCTCGCTGAAAGTTACTTCCTTTTCAGCCAGTATTATTCCGTCGGGCGGTATCAAAGAGTGCTTTGCTTCTTCAAGAAATTCCATATTATTAAGAATTGTACCACACTTTATGGTAATTGTGCAACTCTTTATATCCTCGTCTGTAGTGCTGATGTTCTCTTCTACGTGTGGTGGGATAACCTGCACAACCGGCTCCGTTTCTGCTGTGTCTTCACTATTATCGGTTATACTGTCAGGTGCTTCTGACTCTACACTTACATTCATTACCGGTTCATAAGATTCAGTTTTTTCTGTATTTTTTTCATCAGGATTGTTTCCGCCACATAAATAGATAAATGCTAAGAGTAAAATCACTGCACCTTTAAAAGCTATTTTTTTGCGGTGTCTTTTCAAAAACTTCAATTTAGTTCAACTCTTTTCAATAATTCAATGATTCTCTGTACATTATAATGAAAAATTCCAAAATCCCTTTTGAGAAAACGGATTTTTTTATCAGTCATTGTATAAAGATTCGGTTTCCCGTTTATATGACGGTCAAGCGCGACCAAAGAATAAAACGCCTGCTCCGTTGCCATTTGGTTTTTCTCACCGTTTTTGATATGTCTGAAACCTTTGCCCGTATAATAAGAAAGAATATCATCAAGCACTGTCTTGCCGTTTTTGGTAAATTCGGGAGAATTATAGTCAATACCAAGCATACATAAAGCGGTCAGAACTTGAGCGGAGCTTTCACAGCTTGCCGACCCCGAAGCGGAAAAACCACCGTTTTCATTTTGAGAATTCTGTAACATCATAAGTGCTTTTTTCACGGCTTCATCCACTTTTTCCATATACCTGTAATTTGAAAGTGCCTGCAAAACCATTGCCGTAACATCGATTTCCGAAGACATATTTTCCGACAAAGCCCAGCCACCGTCACTATTCTGCCGCTTTAAAATATAATCTATATACATCTCACGGGTTGCCTGCACTTTGGCATCTTTATTTTCAGGAATGGAATAATTTCTACTGTTAAGAGCAATAAGTGCCCACACAGGACCGTTTATCCCCTGCCATACGGTTTTTTCAAAATCTCCCAACGGAATAAGCAGGTTGTATCCGCCCACATTTTGCGGATTCTTTCCGATTGCTGTCACAGCAAGTATAACTCTTGAATATTCCGTGTATTTTCTGTTATGTAATACACCATTACACTCTTTAACATATTTTTCTACTGTCTGATAATACTTTTCAAAATATTCTTTAGGAACATCCATTTCACTGCGGGCAAGACCTATAATTGCCCATTCTCCGCCGATTGAGCCAACTTGGGGGTTTTTGACAGTTCCCTGAATATAATTTGCCGTTTCTGTTATAACTGTGTCTATATTATAGTTTTCTGCCATTACCGAGGGAGTTATCAGTATTATTATCAGAAAAACAGATAAAAGACTTTTTCTCATTTTATTACACTCCCGAAGCATTGTCTATTAAATTACACAGCATTTTCGCGGTTTGTGCCCTTGTAGAAGTTTCTTTCGGTGCAAATGAGCCGTCTTCAAAGCCATTGATTATACCGTATTTCTGAGCTTTTAAAACAGAAGCTTCCGACCATACTGAGAAATCTGACGCATCGCTGAAGGTCATTTCTTCCATTGATTTTAATTCATACCCCATATATTCGCAGAAACGGATAATAAATACAGCGGTCTGCTCACGGCTTACATATTCATTCGGACTGAATTTACTATTACCCATACCTGTTGCTATCTTGTTTTCTTCTGCCCAGGAAATTGCCTGCATATACCAATCCGACTCTTTTACATCATTAAATTTGCTTACATTATACGCTTCCTCAGTACCGCTTAATCGGTACAAAAGTGTCACAAGCTCTGCCCGTGTAATTTTATCATCGGGAGCAAAACTATTTTCCGACTTGCCCGTTATTATATTTTGGGAAGCAAGCCTTTCAATATAGCTTTCTGCCCAATGTCCCTTGACATCTTCAAAATTGACTAAACTTAAACTTTTATTATCCTCAGGAATTTCCTGCTTTTCTTGGTTAACATCATCTTCTTCCTCTGTTGGCGGAGTATAACTGCTTCCCCCACCTCCACCGTTGGAAGACTTTTTAGTAACTTTTACAGTATAGTAGGTTTTGAAAAATCCGCCAAGTGTTTCAACAGAAAATGTTACGTCATTTTCATAATTTACCTCTTCAAGAATATTGGAAAGACCTTCTGATGTACCTATAACAAGATATTTTTCGTGCAGGCTTGTTTCTATTTGTGCCGTAAGTGCTGTTATATCTGTCCTTGAAGATACCTCAATGGGGATAATAAACGGTGTTTCGAAGCTTCCGTTACCCTCAATTTCAGTATTGTTCTTTCCCTCTCTGTATTCTCCCAAGTAGTATGTTGTAGTGCCTGTCCAGTCATTTTCATCTTCATATACAGTATTACTTGTTATTTGGGTTGTGACTCCTCCGAGCGTAAGCTTTTTCACAGTCGGACCGCCTGTAAAATAACTTCCTACATCTGTGCCCCAACCCTCAACAGTATAATGGAGCTTTATAACATCTCCGTCTTTTAACAAAATCTCACTTGCTCCCACGGAAAGAAATTCGTCATTTACACTTATCATCCATCCGCTTTGAGAAGTACAGTCAGTTTCTGAGAGTCCGCCAACAGAAGAAATGTAGCTGTTGTATTGGTCAAGAGAGTAGGGAATCTGTGAAGCTTCAAATATGGTTTTCAATCCATCCAAAACAGTTGTTCCGTCAGGTAAAGAAATGAACTTCGATTCATACACAATACCGCTTTCACTGACAATCGCACTGCAGTCGGGATTCTTCTCTTTATGAGTGAGAGCTGTATAATCATAAATTCCGACACCTACATTAATAAGCTGTTCCTCAGCTTCCTCCTGAATAGTAAATGAATATACTGTTCCGGGAATTTCTTCTGCTCCGGAGCCATATTCTCCGTTATTCATACTGTTCCAGTAACTAAGTCCGCAGGCTACATATATAACATCGCCGTCAGATACGGGAATTTCTTCCATTCTTTTGTAAAGTCCAAGCTCTGAGGGGATTTCTCCCGGCAATGTCAAACCGCAAATCTGCTCTTCAAGCTCTGCCTCCCCCTCTATGTATTTACCTGATTCTCCATCTGTAAATTGTGCATTCAGATAAATTCTTGTCTGAAAATTTTTATTTTCAGCCGTTGGTGTAACCTTTATACTATCTGTGCCGGACGGAACTGTAAGTGTATATTCATATACATCCGACGTAAATTCACCATCCAACTCTCCTGCGGAAAACGATATATCTGAAAGATTTTTGTTGTTATTATTCCAACTGCTTCCTATGTCTTCACCGAATCCTGCGGATGTAAACCTTACGCTTACACAGTCACCGTCAGATACGTAAAATGCGTCAATTCCTGCATTTATAAACCAATCGTTCAGCGAAACCATCCATCCGCCTGTTTTACCGCCTGAAAACTCACCTAATCCGTTTATATCCGTGATATATCCTGATTCCGCACCTGTTTGGGAATATCCGCAATTTTCAATACCGCTGATAATTACATCAACAATTTTGGTTTCGCCCTCCGTAATTTCCACGGGAACACAATCCAGTAATTTTCCGTCCCAGGGTGCACCTTCTCTGACGGAATAAGTGGTATTTTCCACGGTAAGATATACGACTTCGCTCCCATCTGCACATACTGCAAGAGGCAGAATTGAAACAAGCATTACAATAGCAATAAAAATTGAAAAAAGTTTTTTGATTTGTGACATTTTTTTACATCCTTTCGTCATTTCTGCAGTTTTTTGTATTAAATAACACCTCCGCGCCGCGGAAATGCATTAAATAAAAAAACCGCGGCAAAAATGCCACAGCTGTGTGCCTGTGAAATCTTTGTATTTGTTGCACAACAAACACAAACCACCTGTCAATGCTAAAAATTGTAGCGACAAGTGACACCAACAATGCAGGTCTTCTGACTTACGTTTTCAAGCGAAAATACATCAGCCTTCCCAATTCCTCAGTGACCGACTTTCGTCACGACATATTCTCTCAAACGCATACAGCGGCAGTTCCGCTCGGGATTCTCACCCGATTCTCTTTTCACCATATATACCCATACGGTATATATGACACATTGCGTGAATGTATTTAATTCTTTGTAATTCTACCATATTGGATATTTTTTTGTCAAGGGTATTTTTAGCCTTGTGAAATACAGTTGCCTAAACTTATATTGTGTGATAAAATAAGTTCAAAGGGGGGATTGTGTATGAAAGATAGAGTAATACTGCATTGTGACTGTAACGGATTTTTTGCATCCGTTGAGTGCGCACTTAATCCCGACCTTAAAAATGTCCCTATGGCAGTGGGCGGAAGTGTGGAGGCAAGGCACGGAATCATTCTTGCAAAAAATGAGCTTGCAAAAAAGTACAATATTCAGACTGCAGAAACCATTTTTTCTGCCAAAAAGAAATGCCCAGACCTTGTAATAGTCCCTCCCCACCACGATTTGTATGAGGAATACAGCCGCAGAGTTAATGAAATATATCTTGAATATACAGACCTTGTGGAAAAGTTCGGCATAGATGAAAGCTGGCTTGATGTGACAGGCTCTGGGCGGCTTTTTGGAAGCGGTGAGGAAATTGCATCAATCCTGCGGAAAAGGATTCGGGAGGAAATTGGCATTACCATTTCCGTGGGTGTTTCTTTCAACAAGGTTTTTGCAAAGCTTGGAAGCGACTACAAAAAGCCTGATGCTACAACGGTAATTTCAAGAGAAAATTACAAAGATATAGTCTATCCCCTGCCCGTTGGAGATTTGCTTTTTGTAGGGAAACGAACAAAGGAAGCACTTTCCAAGCTCTATATAGAAACAATCGGTGACCTTGCAGAAAGTAATGAAGCTGATATTATAAAGCTACTCGGGAAGCAAGGTGAAACCATTTACCGTTATGCACGGGGTGAGGATAATTCCCCCGTTGACCCCCACGCAAATGATGAGGTCAAATCCGTAGGTAACGGAATGACATTCAAACGTGATTTGTACGGTGAAAAGGATATATTGTGCGGTATTTCCCACCTTAGCGAAAGTATTGCCGTAAGGATGCGGAAAAAAGGTGTAAAGTGCACCGTGGTACAGGTTACAATCAAGGACCCTGACCTGCACTCCATACAACGTCAGGAAAAACTGAATAGTCCTACCAACCTTGCAAAGGACATAACAGACAAGGCAATGGAAATTATCCGCCGAAGTTGGAATATGAAAAACCCAATCCGTATGCTGACGGTAACGGGCGGAGGTATAGTCCCCGAAAACGGGGCTGAGCAGATAAGCTTTTTTGATGAGGCAAAAGACCCAAAACGGGAAAACCTTGAAAAAACCATTGACGCTATCCGTGATAAATACGGCAAGGACGCTGTACAAAATGCAAATATTATGAACAACGACCTTGGCATATGAAAGCAAGGAGGGGTAATTACCCCTCCTTGCTTTTAAAATATTCTGATATATCTTCAGCATTTTTTAGGCTTATTCCTTTTACGGAAAGCAATTCGTTTACCGATGCAGTTTTAATTTTACCGATACTTTTAAAGTGTTTTAAAAGTGCAATTCTCTTCTGCTTCCCTATTCCCTGAATTTTTTCAAGCTCGCTTTCAATAGTATTTTTGCGGTGCAGACTACGGTGATACTCTATTGCAAAGCGGTGAACCTCATCCTGAATATTGGTTATAAGATGAAATACCGAACTGACGGGGTTTAAGTACACCTCCCCATCCTCGCTTAGAAGTGCACGGGTGCGGTGCTTGTCGTCCTTTACCATACCGAATACGGGGACATCTACCCCGATTTCATTGAACAGCTCCTTGATTGTGCTGAGTTGTCCTTTACCACCGTCAAGAAGAATAAGGTCGGGTAATATGGAAAATTTTCCGTCACACTCTCTCTTTTCGTGGGTAAAACGCCTGAGTAATACCTCGCGGAGTGATGCCGTATCGTTTGCACCCTCCACCGTTTTGATTTTGAAACGGCGGTATTCTTTTTTTGCACTTTTTCCGTTTTCAAATACAATCATAGATGCAACGGTATCTGCCCCCGATATATGGGAAATATCGTAGGGCTCGATTCTGTCGGGAATGACTTCCAATTTGAGTGCCTTTGCAAGCTCCGTCACAGACTCTACGCGGAGCTTTTCCTTTACCTGAACGGTTTTATAGTTTTCAATATTTTTAAGGGCGTTGTTATACGCCATATCAACGGTCTTTTTGTTGTCGCCCCGTACAGGGATTTTTATATAAACACGCTTGCCCTTTTTCTCGGTAAGAAGCTCCTCCATTGTTTCAAGGTCGTCCATATAGTGAGAAAGGAGTATGGTCTGGGGTATAAAATTGTCACGGGCATAAAATGCAGTTACAAATTCCGAAATAATCTGTCTCGGCTCCTGATTTATACCCTGAGAAAGGTCGAAGCTGTCCTTTCCGATAAGTCTGCCGCCACGGATATAGAATACCTCTGCTGAAGCAAGAGAATCCTCCGCCGCAACCGCAATAACATCCACATCCCCAACACTGTCTGTAATAACCTTTTGCTGCTCGCCAAGCCTTTGAACAGATGCGGCACGGTCGCGAAGAAGTGCGGCACGCTCAAATTCAAGATTTCGGGATGCTTCGAGCATTTCTTCCTGCAAATGTGCTACAACCTCTTCATCCTTACCCTCAAGGAATTTTATAATGTTTTTAAAAATCTTTTTATACTCCGCTGGTGAAACGTTGCCCTGACAGATTCCGCTGCAACGCCCCATTGAATAGTAGAGGCACGGTCTTTCTTTTTTCAGGTCACGGGGAAACTGCTTATGGCAATGGGGCAAAAGAAAGATATTTTTCAAAAGCTCCATTGTTTCCTTAATTGAGTATCCGCTTGGGTACGGTCCGAAATATTTTGCACCGTCATTCTCTATCCTGCGGACAAAAAGCATACGGGGATATTCCTCGTTCATTGTTATTTTGATATATGGATAATGTTTGTCGTCTTTAAGAAGAATGTTATACCTTGGCTTATTTTCCTTAATCAGATTTGATTCAAGGACAAGTGCTTCCATCTCACTGTCGCAGATGATATAGTCAAGGTCTGCTATTTTTGACACCATAACAGAAGTTTTCAGGCTGTGGTTTGCACTCTTCTGGAAATACTGACGGACACGGTTGCGGAGAATCTTCGCCTTTCCCACATAGATAATTCTTCCCGCCGCATCTTTCATCATATACACACCCGGTTTTTGGGGCAATTTATCAAGTTTTTCTAAAATTATTTCATTCATAATACTCACCTGTACAAAAAAGGCGGTCGTTGACCGCCTTCTCTTATAACAATAAATTCATTGCTATATTAACATATATCGCCAATGAAACGGCGTCAATAATTGTTGTTATAAAGGGACTTGCCATAACTGCAGGGTCAGATCCAATTTTGTCTGCAATCATGGGAAGCGTACATCCTACAATTTTCGCAACGGCAACCGTTACAAAAAGGGTAAGAGATATTACAAGGGCTACGTCCCAGCCTACACCGTCAAACAGTATAAATTTAAAATAGCTTACTACTGCCAGTGTAAGTCCGCAAAGAATTGCTACACGTATTTCTTTCCACATTACTCTTAAAATGTCGGGGAATTCTATCTCCCCGATTGAAAGTCCGCGGATAACCGTAACAGATGACTGGCTTCCTGCATTACCGCCTGTTGACATCAGCATGGGAATACTTGCTACAAGAACTATATTTGCAGCAAGGGCGGTTTCATAGTGCGTGATAATTAGTCCTGTAAAAGTTGCCGACAGCATCATTATAAGAAGCCACGGCACACGGCTCAGAAACATTTTAAACGCCGCCGTTTTGAGATAGGGCTTATCAAGAGGAATAATAGCCGCCATCTTCTCAATATCTTCTGTGGTTTCCTCCTGCAATACATCCATAACGTCGTCGACGGTAACGATACCTACAAGCCGGTTTTCCTCGTCAACAACGGGCATTGCAGAAAGGTCATACTTTGTAAAGTCAAGAGCTACCTCTTCACGGTCCTGAGTTGTAAGAGCAGAGATTACATCCTCTGTCATAAGCTCCTGCATAGTTGCATTTTC
>JAZUPX010000080.1:0-3138 GCA_045605405.1 Clostridia bacterium | reverse complement strand
CTGTTTCTTGTTCTGCTTGTAATCGGGGCGTTCTTTTGCAAGAAGCTTGGGAGCAAGAGTGACATTTTCAAAAGCCGTGTACTGGGGAAACAGGTTAAAGGACTGGAAAACCAAACCGAAATTAAGCTGATTTTTGCGGATTTCCGCAGGAGTGAGCTTTTTTGCATTTTCACCCTCATAAATACAGTTGCCCTCAACCAAAATCTGTCCCTTGTCTGCATCCTCAAGGAAATTTATACAGCGAAGAAGCGTTGTCTTACCGCTTCCCGAGGAGCCGATAATTGCAACAACCTCACCCTTTTCCATTGAGAAATCTATTCCCTTTAGAACTTGTATTTTACCGAAATTTTTTGCTAAATTCTTTACTTCGAGAATCTTCATACCAATCATCCTTTATAATAGTCCAGTTTTCTTTCTATGTAGCCGAAAATAATTGTCAGTATTCCGCAGAAAGCAAGATAGAAAACTCCGGAATAGAACAAGGGCCAGAGGATATGCTCGCTGTTCATAAAACGCTTTGCATTCCAGGTAATTTCATATATCATAATGGAATTGGCAAGAGAGGTATCCTTTACAAGAGTAAGAAATTCGTTACTCATTGGGGGAACAATTCTCTTTATAACCTGCAGCAAAATAATCTTAAAGAAAACCTGTGTTTTTGTAAGACCGAGTACCTGACCTGCTTCATACTGTCCCTTGGGGATGCTTTCAATTCCTCCGCGGAAAATTTCGGAAAAATAGCAGGCATAGTTAATCACAAAGGCAATCATTACCGCTACAAAGGTATCCATTCCGTAAAGCCCTAAAAGACCAGGCCCGAAACCGAAAATAATAAGCTGAAGCATCAGCGGTGTACCGCGGATAATCCATATGAGAAGCTTTATAGGCCACTTGATGACCTTGATTTTGCTCATAGAACCAAAAGATATAATAAGTCCCAGAGGAAGAGCCATCAAAAGGGTAAGAGCAAATATTTTGAATGTGGTTAAAAGTCCTTGGAGCAGACTGAGAGTAACTGTAATAAACATAAATATAATCCTATCCGAAAGTGAATTATCCGTATCAAACGCCTGAAATTCCTCGGAACCTCAGGCGTTGTACTCGTGTTTTTTCGATTTGTTAAATTAAATCAAATCAGAATGCAAGGTTAAGAGCGTACTTTTCAGCAAGTGCAGGAAGAGTACCGTCTGCAACAAGCTCTTCAATAGCCTTGTTTACATCAGCTGTAAGAGCAGAGCCCTTTCTGAAGCCGATACCGTATTCTTCGCTTGTAAGCTCAAGAGAGTATGTAAGGGAATCGTAATCTGTACCCTCAGCTGTCATAGCCTTTGCCATTGTGATGTCGATAACACAAGCGTCTGCCTGACCGCCCATTACTGCAAGAACTGCATCTGTCTGTGCTGCAACGGGAGAATACTTTGCGTCAAGACCGTTTTCCTGAATAGCCTGCTCACCTGCGCTGCCTGCTTCTGCTGCAAACTTAAGGTCCTTAAGGCTTTCAACATCCTTGTAGTTGTCAATTACATCCTTCTTCATAACAACAACCTGAGCGTTCTTTACATAGGCAGCAGAAACGTCACAGTTCTTCTTAACTTCGTCGGAAATTGTCATACCGTTCCAGATACAGTCAATCTTCTTGGAATCAAGAGTAACGAACTTTGTATCCCAGTTGATTTCAACAAATTCGGGTGTGTAGCCCAGCTTTTCGCAAACTGCTTCTGCAAATTCTGTGTCAAAGCCTGTAAGCTTGTCACCTTCAAGGTAGTTCATAGGCTCATAAATTGTGTAGCCGATAACCATAACGCCGTCCTTTGCAACGGTGTCTGCTGCAGTTTCGCCTGCGTTTTCAACCTTTTCACCGCAAGCAGCAAACATTGTTACTGCAAGCATAAGTGTAAGTACAAGTGCAAGTATTTTTTTCATAATAAAAATCTCCTTTTATGTAGTGTGTTAATATATTACCACTTTACCGCGGTAAAGTCAAGAGGAAATTTTACATTTTTCCTCTTTTATATAAACCGTTGAGATTTCTGTAAAATTCCTTATCAATGGAAGAAAGTGCATTCTCTGTAATTCTGAAGCACCAGTTACCCTCTGCAACCCCGGGGTGATTCATACAGGTATCGCCACCGAAACCGCACAAATCCTGTATAGGAACAATGGCAAGTAGTGCCCCCGACTGCCATAAAGTGCGGATAACACTGCGTATAGATTCGCTGTGTGGGCCTCCCTGCCCCCAGTCACCGTGGAAATTGCAGTATTGGAGTGCATACCTGCGGCTGTCCTCACCCGACTCCCAAAGCCAGCCAAGGAGTGTGTTGTTGTCGTGTGTTCCCGTATAGCCTACGGTTTTTTCCGAGTAATTATGGGGTAAATGAGGAGTGTTATCATCAGTTATAAATGCAAACTGCATTACGCCCATTCCGGGAAAGCCCGTTTCTTTCAGAAGCTTTCTTACATCATCATCAATATCACCCAAATCCTCGGCAATAATATTTGCATCGGGATAGATTTCTTTGAGCGTGTTGAAAAATTCAAGTCCGGGGCCTTTTTCCCATCTGCCCTCCGTTGCTTTTTCCTCGGCAGGGATTGACCAGTATGCGGAAAAGGCACGGAAATGGTCAATTCTCACCGCGTCGTACATCTCAAGAGAACAGCCAAGGCGTTTTATCCACAGAGAATAGTTTTCCTTTTTAAGATTATCCCAGTTGTAGAGGGGATTTCCCCACTTTTGACCGTCTTCACAGAAATAGTCGGGAGGCACACCTGCACATCTTTCAATATACATATCCTTATCAAGTGAGAAAAGATGAGGATTTGCCCACACATCTGCACTGTCGTGGGAAAGGTAGATGGGCATATCGCCTATAATACTGATGCCTTTGGAATTGGCGTATTTTTTCATTTCTTTCCATTGGGAGAAAAATTCCCATTGTAAAAATTCGTAGAATAGAACATCTTCCCATAATTCTTCGGAAATTTTGGAAAGAGCATTTTTGTCACGGAATTTAAGTCCATCCTCCCACTCATACCACGGGAGATTATTTTCTTTTTTTATGGCACAGAAAAGTGCATAATCCTCTACCCAGGGATTTTCTTTCACAAATTCAAGGACTTTTTCTTTGTCTTTAAATCTAC
>JAZUPX010000079.1:0-12503 GCA_045605405.1 Clostridia bacterium | reverse complement strand
CCTCAACAACGTAGGTTTCACCCTCTTTACGAACTTCAAAAGGTTCTTCGGAGAAATCCTCTTCCACAAAGTCTGCCTCGTAAATTTCCACGGGTTCAAGAGTGTCAAGAATGTCTGAAACATAGTTTATAAGCTCCCTCGTTCCCTTATGTGCCGCCGCACTTATTTCAAAAAGCTTAAGGCCCTTTTCTTCTATATATTTTCTAAAATCTTCAAGAAGTGCGGGGTCAGTAATGACATCCGTCTTATTTGCCGCAACAATCTGCGGACGCTCTGCAAGGGATTTGCTGTAAAGAGAAAGCTCGTTGTTAATTTTCTCAAAATCTTCAATGGGATTTCTTCCCTCAATACCTGAAACATCCACGATATGAACTATAAGCCGTGTTCTCTCAATATGTCTTAAAAATTCGTGACCGAGGCCTATTCCCTCATGTGCACCTTCAATAAGTCCGGGAATGTCTGCCATTACAAAGCTCTTTCCCTCGCCCATTTTTATAACGCCTAAATTAGGCTCCAATGTTGTGAAATGATAGTTTGCAATTTTGGGACGGGCGGCACTTACAGCCGAAAGAAGTGTAGATTTACCAACATTGGGAAATCCTGCAAGACCTACGTCGGCAATAAGCTTAAGCTCAAGGAGAAGCTCTCTCTCTTGCCCTTTAAGTCCGTCTTTTGCGAATTTGGGAGTCTGTCTTGTCGCAGAGGCAAAGTGAACATTACCCCATCCGCCGTTTCCGCCGTATGCCGCAATAAATTCTTCTTCGTTTTCAGACATATCCTTCATTACTCTGCCGCTCTTTGCATCCTTTATAACTGTGCCGACAGGAACGAGGATATAAAGGTCTTCCCCTTTTCTGCCTGATGAACGGCGTGCTTTACCGTCTTCACCATTTTTTGCGGTAAAGGTTTTTCTGTGAGCAAAATCAACAAGAGTGGTGATAGTCTTGTCCGCTTTAAATATGATGTTACCGCCCTTGCCACCGTCACCACCATCGGGACCGCCATCGGGAACATATTTTTCTCTGTGGAATGAAACAAGACCGTTTCCGCCGTTACCAGCTTTAACAGTAATAGTGGCTGTATCTGCAAACATACCTATACCTCTCTCTCGGCTAACAATAACAAAAAAGCTCGGAAATAAATTCCGAGCTTTTATCTTTTGATTTACGCAGGATATACGCTAACCTGCTTCTTATCCTTGCCCTTACGCTCGAACTTAACTTTTCCGTCAACAAGAGCATACAAGGTATCATCGCTACCAATACCTACATTGATACCGGGATGAATTTTAGTTCCTCTCTGACGAACGAGGATGTTACCGGCAAGTACAGCCTGACCGTCAGCACGCTTTGCGCCAAGACGCTTGGACTCACTGTCACGACCGTTCTTTGTAGAACCAACACCCTTTTTATGAGCGAACAACTGAATATTCAATGCGAACATTATAATTTCACTCCTTCCAAAAATAGCATACAGATTTACATCTGTGTAAATTTCAAAAATTCTTTATACTGACCTGAAAGCTCCGTTATAAACATAACCAGAGAATCAAGCAGTATGTCTGCACCAACCGACTTGTCGGAGATGATGCACTTCACAAAACCGTCACTCTCTTCATATAAGAGCTTTGCAAGGTTTTGCTTTTCAATGCCGTTGATTGTAAGCCACACAGCCGAGGAAACCGACGCACAGACTATATCGCTACCGCTCTCGGCATAACCACTGTGCCCGTCCACTGTAAACTGTGTAACCTTTCCATCGGTATTTGTTACCGTAGTGAACTTAATCATAATTACGCATTGATTGCTGTGATTTCAACCTTTGTGTAAGGCTGACGATGACCGTTCTTATTTCTGTAACCCTTCTTAGGCTTCATCTTGAAAACGATAATCTTCTTGCCCTTTGTCTGGCTGAGAACCTTAGCAGATACAGAAGCACCCTCAATTGTAGGAGCACCTGCTGTGAACTTACCGTCGTCACCGATTGCAAGAACATCGTTAAACTTGATTTCTGCGCCTGCTTCTGCGTCGATTTTCTCAACGAAAACAACGTCACCAACTTTAACCTGATACTGCTTGCCACCAGTCTTGATTACTGCGTACATTTGTTGCACCTCCCGTTTATACAGACTCGCTATTAAGGCAGTGTAAACACTTTTAAAGCCTTTTCTACGCGGTTACCGTAATAGTATAACACAGTCACTTTACTATGTCAAGAAAATTTTGTAAGTTTTCTTTCAGATATACTTAATAATTTTAAAGTTCCTCAATTACTGCTAACATAAGTATACCAATAATTACAATTGAGATAAATAAATATTGCTTCCTTGTAAGCTTTTCTTTCAGAAAAATTCTTGAAAGAAGCAGTGATACAACACACACAGATGAAATTATTGGTGCTGCAACTGCACCGTTACCGCTCATAGCATATACATATGTAAGCTGACCAGCAGTTTCAAACACTGCAGAAAGAACCTTATCTTTTTGTTTCGGGATTGAGCCAAACTCAACCTTCTTTATCTTCATAAACACAAATAAGATAAGTGCAAATAATGCAAAGGTCAGCTCATAGCTGGTGTTTGCCACTGCTTCAATTGTGCTTTCATTTACACCAATAAGAGGTGTTACGGCTACATCGTCAAGATAAAACACATCCACAAAGCTTCCGACTGCATCGAGCAGTGCATACACAAAAGGCATACAGAAAGCAATAATGGCCATTTTTTTGCCAAGAACCTTTTTTCTTGCCGTGTCTCCCCTATTTTCTAAAAAGCCAACGCCAAGAACACCTATAACCATAATAATTATAGCAAGTACCGCCGGTATTGAAAGTGCATCTCCCAAAAAGATAACACAAAGCAGTGAGCATATTGCCCCTGATGTATTTTCGATGGGGTCAGATATAGATTCTTCAATAAAGCGCATACCGAAAAAGGAAAATGCCATAGATACAATATACAAAAGTGACACCGGAAGGTATCTGATAAGATTAACGGGGTTGTAATTGATGTCCTGTGTAAGCAGTGTGAAAATTGCATGTATTCCCATTACGGCACCTACACAGACGCAAATTTTCAAATGTGCATACTTCTCATCCTGACGGGCACCCTTTTTATAAAAAAGTTCAGCAAGTCCCCACGCAAGAGTTGTAATTAAAGCAAATATAAACCACATAAAATTTTTCTCCTTTATTTATTATAATTTTGTCCTTTTACCTATTAAAATAAAGAAGAAACTGGCGGCGAAGTGGTCCCTTGACCGTACGCTCTTTTCTTAGTACGGGTCATTCCCATGAAAATAGTTGTGCTTTTATATTTTTTTAATGGCATTTTCGCCACCTCCTTTATATGAATTAGAAAAAAGTCAATCATTCTGATTTTGCGTTGCAAGTGCAATTGCAGAATCTATATGTTCACAGAAATTCTGTCTGCCGACTTTTTCAACAAAGCCTGCCTTATCCATAACACGCATAGGCTGGTCGTTGACGTGGGAGAATATTACCTTGATACCCTTTTCTGTACACTTGGAATAAAGTTCCTCCATAGCATTCATTGCCGTTACATCGATAGCAGGAACACTGCGCATCCTTATAATAAGACATTTTGTAAAATCTTTTGTACTGATTTTTGCAAGGACATCTGCAACACCGAAGAACAAAGGTCCTGTAATCTCATAAACGCGAATTTCCTTGGGAAGTACACGGAGCTTTTCGCTGTCATCTGTATCTTCCTCTACATATTTCCAGCCTACAACTCCAGTTTCATCACTCATACGCTTCATAAAGAGAAGACAAGCGAGAACAAAACCAACCTCTATTGCAATTACAAGGTCAAACACGACGGTAAGAACAAATGTAAGCACCAGTACAGCAATGTCACTCTTAGGTGCTGTTTTACATAGATGTACAAACGGTCTCCACTGGCACATATTATATGCAACGATAAAGAGGATTGCCGCAATAGTGGGCATTGGAATAAATGATGCATAAGGCATCAGGAACACCAGTACAAGAAGAAGCACTACGGCGTGTACCATACCTGAAATAGGTGTTGAGCCACCGTTTTTGATATTGGCAGCCGTTCTTGCAATAGCACCCGTAGCAGGAATACCGCCAAAGAGAGCACTACCCATATTACCTACACCCTGTGCTACAAGCTCCGCATTTGAGCGATGCTTTGTATTTGTCATTCCGTCTGCAACAACGCAGGAAAGAAGTGACTCGATAGCTGCAAGAATTGCAATTGTAAAAGCGTCGGGAAGAACATTTTTCACAATTGTCAAATCAAAGGCTGGAAGATTGAATTTCGGAAGTGCACTTGTTAATGTAAAAGAACTGCCGATAGTGGGAACATCCATTTTAAGAGCAAGAAGGCTTCCCACGATAACGGCTATGAGAGAGCCGGGGATTTTTTTATTAATATACGGCCACACAATAAGGATTGCAAGGCTGACAACCCCGACAATGACTGCTTCTATATTTATTGTTCCTATATATTCAAAGAAAACCTCAAGCTTTTCAATCGCTTCAATAGGCTTTTCACCGCCTGCATATGTAAGTCCGAAGAAGTCCTTGAGCTGTCCTATAAGAATCGTCACAGCAATACCTGCAGTAAAGCCCGTGGTAATTGTATAAGGTATGTATTTAATGAGGCTTCCTAATTTGAAAACACCCATAAGAATAAGAAAAATACCTGCCAGAACTGTTGCAACCACAAGACCGTCCATATCGTTTTTGGCAACTATGCCTGCTACTATGGTAGCAAATGCCGCTGTAGGGCCTGCTATCTGCACGGTACTTCCGCCAAGGAATGAAATAATAAATCCTGCAACAATTGCGGTATATATACCCTCCTGCGGACCTACGCCGGAAGCAAGTGCCAGCGCAATTGAAAGAGGAAGTGCAATTATTGCAACAATGATACCTGCAATAATGTCTTTGATAAGCTTTTCCTTACTGTATGATTTCATTGAAGTAAAAAGCATAGGTTTAAGTTCTTTCATATGTACATCTCCTTTTTATTGACAATTATTTTAACACTTTTTGGATAATATTGCAAGAAAAAAACGAAGAATACACAAAGTATTCTTCGTTTTTTGGTGACCCCACGGGGAACGGTTGCTTCGCACCCTGCCTACTTGACGACCGCAAGCAAGCTTGCGGTACCCGTCTGCGTACCAACTTCGCTAAAAACGATTATTAATCGTTTTCTTCACGCTCGTTGCCCTCTCAGAGTTCGATTCCCCAGACAGCAAAAAACGAAGCACACACTTAGTGTACTTCGTTTTTTTGGTGACCCCACGGGGAATCGAACCCCGGTCTTCGCCGTGAGAGGGCGACGTCCTAGGCCGCTAGACTATGGGGCCATTTTTGGCTACTCAAGTATTATAATATGAAATTCTTGTAATGTCAACAACTTTTTTACAAGGTTTTGAAATTTTTAGAGTTATGAAAACCATAAAAGCAGAAGCGAGAATTCATGTAGTCCCGTTTTCCGAATGGAAACGAAGTGCCGTTTCAAAAGCCTTATCATCCTCGTCTATAAAGTCACAACCGTAACCGCCGTGGGTATCAATACCCACAAAACAGGGACAGACAAAAAGCCCCGTTGCATCGAAAAACATCTCCAATGAGGTTTTTGTCTATCTTTACTGTTCTGCCGTCAGTTATTTTAATATCCGTACCGAAAAGCACTTTATCGGGGTAATAACATTTCTGTTTTTTATAATCATATGAACTTCTTCAATATTCCGTAGTCTGCATATTCAAAAATCCGTGCATCTTTGTCGGGATTGATGGCAATAACTGTATCTGCACCCTCTATTGCACATGTGTGATGCACCGCACCCGATATTCCCACGGCAATGTATATTTTTGGGCTGACGGTTTTTCCCGTAAGTCCTACCTGCATTTCATACGGTGCTTTTCCCATATCAACAAGACCTCTCGAAGCACAAAGCTCTGCCCCGATTTTTTCTGCAAAAGCTTTAAGGCTTTCCATATTTTCCGAAACGCCTTTTCCGCCTGCAACCATAATATCTGAGGAAGCCTGCTTTGTTCGTACCGTTGCCATCTGGGGCTTGGTAAGGCATTTAATTTTTGCATAGACACTTCCGCCGCGTGCAGGTCTGTACATATAAAAGGCTTCGCCGTCTGTTTCAAGTTCTGTACAATCAGCACAGAGTCCTGTATTTAAAATTGCCGCTGTAACAGGGGCATTTTTTCTGCCCCATAAATCAGCATTCCAGAGAATGACATCGGGTTTATCTTTTATGGCACGCTCGGAAATTTCCTCGGGAGATGTTTTATCAATGAGAACTACCTCCTCCGCAATTTCATGGGCTTTTTCAAGGACTTCTTCACCTACTGCCCATACGGATTTAAGCTTTGCCGTTTTAGGTTTATCTGTATTTTCAGTTTTGGTTTTATTATTAAGTTCTTCCAGAAGAGTTGGAAGTTCGTCAAAGGAAATGAATTTACACTTTCTCTTACCTTTTTCGTTTTCAAAAGTTTCGATAACTCTTGTGGGAGAGCCGTGGATACCACATTTTTCTCTGTCACAACCAATGTCAGAGTTATCAATAACGGTTACTTCCCCCTGCTTCGAAAAAATGCTGGGAAATCTTAAAACATATCCTCTTTCCGCTGTAACTAATGCAGGAAGAGATGCACTTTCCTTTCCTGCCCTTGTATCTGCGGTCACGATTCCGTTTGCCGTTTCAACACTCATTGCATTTGTAATGAGGCTTAGTCCAAGCATTTTTGAAACCATAGGACCAACCTGAGCCGTATCACCGTCAACACTTTGTCTTCCTGCAAGAATAAGGTCGTAATCTTTTTTCTTTATTGCAGAAGAAAGGATATAACTTGTAGCAAGAGTGTCTGACCCTGCAAAAATGCTGTCAGATATAAGTGTGACTTTTGCACCAAGCCTTGTAAGAGGTTTCAGCACCTCTTCATTGCTTTTCGGTCCCATTGTTATAACCGTAACATCGCCACCAAGACGTAATCCGCACTCAAGTGCGGATTCGTCAAATGGGTTTATTTCACCGTTGATAACCTTTACCAAAACTAAGATTTTCATAAATATTCTCCGTTATAAATAGGCTCCAAAGCCTTTTGAACTGCCTTGTATTTTTTGAACAGTGCTCTGTATTTCACGGTATTTTCACTGTTCGGCAGAGTTTCGCTTACTACCTTGTTGCACTTTTTAACGGCATCTTCATGGTCTTTGAAAATACCTGCGGAAATTCCTGCAAGCATAGCACTTCCCAATGATGAGTCAGCGTACTTCATTTCAGTAAGTTTCATATTGAGTGCATCGGAAACCATCTGTCTCCATAACGGACTTTTTCCGCCGCCGCCAATGATTATGGCATTATCTCCGTGCTCAATATTCATACTATCAAGGGTTTCCTTGCAGTCAAGCATACTCATCGTAACACCCTCAAGTACTGCACGGGTAAAGTGTGCCTTGGTATGAGATGCACGCACACCGACAAAATTGGCACAGAGGTTTGGGTTGGCGTAGGGAGTCAGTTCTCCGTTAAGATAGGGATGGAACACAAGACCGTCACTGCCTATTGCCACCTTTTCCGCACCACTGTCAAGTTCACTATAATCACCGCCAAAAGTATCACGGAACCATCTGTATGATGCAGCACAGGATTTGGTTGCAGTTCCGGGGTAGTAAAGTCCGTCTAAAATATGTGAATAATTGATAAGGTTTACATCGGGATAGGGCTTATCGGTAATGACGCATATTCTTCCTGCAGTTGCAAGCTTAAGTGTCATATCACCTTTTTTTACGGCACCTGCAGCAAAAATCTCCATAACGGTATCGGTAGTTCCGCAAAGCACCTGAGTTCCCTCACAAAGTCCCGTAATTTCTGCTGCTTCTTTAGTAATACTACCCGCAATATCAGTGGGCTTTACTATTTTTGGCATAATAGCAGTAGAAAGCTCGAGAACAGAACAAAGAGTCTCACTCCACTCCATCTTGTTGATGTCAAACATCATACTGCCTTCCGCTTCTATGTAGTCGGTTACATAATCTCCTGTAAAGAAATGTCGTACATAGTCCTTTGCAAAAACTATTTTTTTAACCTTTGCCCATATATCAGGCTCGTTATTCTTTATCCACATAAGTTCGGGGAGTGACCATATTGTATCGGGTTTATGAAGTACCTGCTTTTCAATAATTTCGCCGTAATTATCCTTTAAGAACTGCACTTCCTTTGTACTGCGTGTATCTGTCCAGTAAATGGAATCACGCAACACATTAAAGTTTTCGTCCATTATTACGGCAGTATGTGTTGCCGCATCAAGGGAAACACATAATATATCTGATGGAGAAATATTACTTTTTTCAAGAACTGTATGTATATTTTTGCAGGTGGCATCTACCCAGTCGTTGGGATTTTGTTCCGCATAACCCGGACGGGGATAATGTGTCGGGTATTCAGTTGTACTTGTAGCAACAATTTCTCCGTTTTCACAAAGGAGAGTCGCTTTTGAGGCACCGCCTCCAAAATCTATACCTAAAAGATGTTTCATATCGTTTCTCTTTTCTGTAGCTATCTTATCTGTTCTCAATCCATGCGTGTTCAGGGTCGTTGCTTCTGTTAAAGCCCTGATAATCCCCTGCCATCAGCCAAAGAAAATATGTCTGATATCCGGGAGTGGAAACAGTTGTATGATATCCGTAAGGGAATTCAACCAATTCATCATTTTTTACGCGATATGCTTCGTCAACTGTTCCGTCTGCGGTGTAAAGACACTGCACTGCAAACCCCTGCTTGGGATCAAACAGGAAATAATAAATTTCTTCTGCAATACACTCTGTCGGCATATTATTCTCGTCATGCTTATGAGGAGGGAATCCTGCCCAGTTACCTTCAGTGCAGTATGCTTCCCCAACAGTAAGAATTTTTGCATTTGTATTTCCGTCAATTATGAAGCTTGTTTCTCTTTGGTAGGGCTGTTCCCCTAAAAGCTTCAGAACAACACGGTCTTCACGAAGCAACTGAGGTTCTGTCTTTTCTTCCAGTGGTGTTGCACAAACTGCAATTTTAATATTATCAATTGCTGAAATTTTTAATTTTTGCTCTATAGGCATATAAAAGCTTTCTGCTTTGCGGTTTTCAAAAACACTGTTTCTGTTTCCTATATTTTCCCAGACTGTTTCATCGAAGGTTACATCACAGTGTCCCTCAAGCATAATAAAGGCAGTTTCCTTGTTTTCGGTATAAAAATCAATGGATTCTCCAGCTTTTAATTCTATGATACCAAACTCCAGTTTTTTTAACGAAGACTCTCCAATTTTGCAAATCGGGGTATATCCATTTGCACTTTTATATGATTTTTTATAACTCATAATCATTCTCCTTTAAGAATTTTTCTACAGTCTTAAAATCAGGTACGCTTTCCCTTGCCCCGATTCCGGTACATTTTATTGCCGAAACAGCACTTGAGAAAATTGCACTCTTTTCATAATCATAACCCTGTACCAACGAAAAGGCATACGCTCCGTGAAAAACGTCACCGCTTCCGTTGGAATCTACTGCATCCACCAAAAATGCAGAATATTTTTTTATTTCTTTTCCGTCAAAAATAACCCCGCCGTTTTTACCCTGAGTTATAACAACAACTTCGGGAGAAAATTCTTCGAAAAGCTTTTTTGCTGCATCTTCTGCATTGTCACATTTGGTATGTCCCAATGCAAATTCTTCTGAGGGAATCAGAATGTCTGTAAGTTTTAAAAGCTCCTCTATTCCCTCATAGAGTCCGCCCGCATCATAGAGTACCTTAGTACCGTTTTCCCTTGCCACCTTTGCGCCATCAATTGCTGCAGAAAGGTCATTACCATCAACCATAAGGATTTCCGCATCTGCAATAGCTTTTTTCTGGCAATCAGAAAGAACGGTATGAGGAATATTACCCCTGTCAAAAATGCAGGTTCTCGAAGCTGTTTCCTCGGAAAGAAGAATTGTCGAGGCAAAGGAAATAAACCCCTTTTTAATTTCAGTAAGCTTGGTAGAAACTTCGTATTTTTCCAAATCTCCTTTAAGGAAAACTCCTGCACCATCATCCGTAAGAGTGCCTATATAACTGCACTTTGCACCCAATTTTGCCGCTGCAACTAGCCCCGTAGCACAAGGACCCCCGCCACTTTGAACTGTGGCGGAGGCTTTTAGTTTAGTATCTTCTTTCGGGAAAAAGGGAACGGTTAAAAGAGTGTCGCAGACATTCGCACCTATTCCTACAATATCAGTCATAATATCATGCCTTTCCGTCTGCACTTACAAGTTTAATTCTTGTTATACAAAAATTCTTAACAGCCTCTATAGGCTTTTTCATAAACGTATCTATCGCAATCGCTCTGTCAGGCTTCTGAAGCTCTGCAAGACAAGTGTCAAGAAAAGCATAACAGATATCTGTTGCAAAGTTCATTTTGCGAATACCGGCTTTAACCGCCTTTTGAATTTCTTCATCAGGCACACCGCTGCCACCGTGAAGAACAAGTGCCGCATTGTTTGTTGCTTCTCTTATTGCCTTTATTCTTTCAATGTCAAGTTTCGGCGGTTTCTTATATCTTCCGTGTGCAGTACCTACTGCAACTGCAAGACAAGCTACTCCCGTTTCTTCAACAAATCTTTTTGCATCTTCAGGAGTGGTAAATTCATCCATATCGTTATCGGAAGTCATACCAACGTGACCGAGTTCCCCTTCAACCTGTACATTAAGATATGAGCAGGTCTCAACAACTCTTTTTGTAAGAGCTATATTATCGTCAAAAGGAAGCGTCGAACCATCAAGCATAATTCCCGTTGCACCGTAACGGATGGAGCGTGTTGTTTCCAGTTCGCTCGGACCGTGGTCAAGATGAAAGCAAACGGGAACGGAAGCTCTTTCTGCCGCAGCTTTGATTACGGGAGACAGGAAATATCCTGTCTGTTCTTTCATAAGCCGGGGATACACCTGCATAATGATAGGTGCATTCATCTCCTCTGCAGCTTCCAGAACACCGATTACAGATTCCATATTATATACATTAAAAGCAGGGATAGCAAAATTGCCTTTTTCAGCTAAATCAAGAACATATTTGAGGTTTACAAGCATTCTGCCACGACCTCCTCAATGGTCTTAAGCTCTATTTCGCTGGGCTTTGTCTTTGAAAGCATTACATAGTCAGCAACACTTGAAGTAACGAGAATTTCAGCATTTGCATTCTTTGCATTTGTCCATCTGTTTTCTGCAACTGTTTTAATTACATTGGGCATATACTCATTCATAATAAGATTTCCTGCAAGCATTGTGTACTGACGGTTAAGAAGCATTTCACGAACTTCACCGCAAGCGGAAAGAATTTCTCTTACAGGCTCGGTTTCCTCCAAATCTCTTGCAAGAATCGGGCTGTCCTGGGGAGTGAAGTTAAGATTTTTCTTCTTCACGTTGAGCTTACCATCTTTAATTAGCTCTGCAACAAAGGAAGTGAATGTGACAACCTCTGCCTTAAGTTCTATTCCCCATTCCTTATATTCTCTCTTCATAACCTTCGCGTCAGCAGGGTCGTAGCAAATAACCTTTTTGTAGTTATTGAGAACCTTTGCACAGTTTTCCATAACCGACTTTGTTTCAGCGGCTGCACCGATTAAGAAGTCCATGGAATAACCGCTATTGGGCTCATCCTTTAAAAGAGAAAATTCGACACCTGCTTTTTTAAGAAGCTCAACTGCTGTTTTTGCACAGCCCTTTGCTCTTATATCTTCGCCAAGGAAGAAGAGAATATCTCCGCCATTAATTTCGGGAATGTTTTCATTCTTCTCAGCACCGTAGATATTACCTTTTTCATTTAAGTTCTGAAGCATTGTCATAACATATTCGGGGAGCTTGCCGTCAAGAGCCGCACCAAGTCTTGCTTCTTTTGTGAACATAACGGGGTCCCAGCCTGTAACACAGTCTGTCATGCAACCGCCGCAAAGAGAACATTCGTAAACATTTTTTATAATGTCGTCGGAATACTCAATTGCATCACGCATTACAAGGGAAAGACCGAGAGCTCTTGCTCTTGCTGTGTTTCTTTCAAGACCCGTTGCATTACCGATGGGACATACGTGGTGACACATCCAACAAAAACGGCAGGAGTCAATATGTTCTTTTGATTTCTGTGTAAATTGCATTTCTATTACCTCCCCTTACAGTCCAAGCTTGAACGGATTCATAATACCGTTGGGGTCAAGCTGTTTCTTTATACCTTCAAATACCTGCATTGCAGGTCCGTACTGCTCTTTCATAAGTCTGCCGAGCTTAATGCCAACGCCGTGGTGGTCGTTTACAACACCGCCGTTTGCGATAGCCGTTCTTACGCCTAAATTCCAAATAGAGTTATGTAAACGCATTGCCTCTACGGGGTCTTTCGGCACGTCTTTTTCGTCAATGATAAAGCGGTCGTAAATCATGCAACCCCACTCGTACCAATGTGAGAAGTGCGCAATAAATTTAGC
>JAZUPX010000078.1:0-15176 GCA_045605405.1 Clostridia bacterium | reverse complement strand
ATATATTTACGGTTTGCTGATGAAACAAATTCCTGTGCCCACATTTCATTGGACTTATTCACGGTGTCATAAAGGTATTTAACAGCATCTTCAGCAGTTATTCCTGTAATTTCCATTTCAAAAATAAGCTTGAATGCATCTTCTCTTGCAAGTGATCTGCTCATTTGTTTTCTCCCCTTTTCTTATTTTATCAAATCAAATATATCGCCTGCAGTAACATAAATTGCTAATAGCATCAAAAGTGCAAAGCCAATTAAACCTGCATATCCTACAACTTCACTCTTTACCTTTTTACGGGTTATAAGTTCGTACAGTGCAAAGATTATGCTTCCTCCGTCAAGGGCAGGAAACGGCAAAAGGTTAAATATGCCCAAGTTTACCGTAATCATTGCAAAAAGCATCAGTATGGAAAGATATGTGTAATCACTTTTAACCGCCGTAACCTGATTTACGGTAGATACGATTTCCACTGGACCGGAAAGGCTGCTTAAGCTCTGTTTTCCTTTAAAAAGGTCTGTAAGAGCAAAAATAACTGCCTTTGAAATATGGAGTGTATCATACACGGCAAATTCTGCACATTTTAAGAACGAGCCTTTTTCAGGCTGAAATACCACACCTAATTTATATCCTGCCTCAGTTTTTATCAGCTTAGCATCATCAAGTTCAATTGTTTCTCCGTTTCTTTTTAATGTAATATCCAAAGAATCATCTTCGTATCTGCTCATAAAAAGAGAAACATCATCATAGGAATGTATCCTTGAATCATTAAGCCTTATTATTTCGTCTCCCACTTGAAAATTGACCTGCTGAGAAGCCAATTCCTCAGGAATTTCACGAACAACTGAAGGTGTTATTCCCACCTTTATGTTTATAAAAGTGAAAATCAGAAATCCAAGCAGGACATTCATAAACGCACCTGCAACAAGGATTATAATTCTTTTAAGAGGTTTCAGGTTTGAAAATGACCTTGGATTATCATTTTCCTCAAGCTCGTTTTCTCCCTCAAGCTTAACATATCCACCGATAGGAAAAAGCCTTAATGAATACTTCGTTTCACCTTTGCCGAAAGAGAAAATCTTCGGTCCCATTCCGATTGCAAATTCATGAACCAGCACACCAAAGCGTTTTGCAGCAATAAAATGTCCCAGTTCGTGAACAAAAATCATTATTCCAAAACCAATAATAGTTATCAGTATAGCCAAATCAACAACATTCCTTTACAATTTCTCTGGCAAAATTATCCGCCATAAATATATCCTCAAGTGTGGGAGATTTTACCTCCGGACATTTATCCATAGCTTTCTCGATAAGCTCGGTAATATCCGTAAACCTGCATTTATTATTTAAAAACAACTCTACGGCTGCTTCATTTGCCCCATTGTAAACTGCACACATAACACCGCCTGTGTTTGCGGCTTCCTTTGCAAGATTCACAGACGGAAATGCTTCATTGTCAATATCGTAAAAGCTCAGCTTTCCTACTGAAACCAAATCCAACTCATTTGATACGGGTACTGTTCTTTCCGGATATGATAAAGCATAGCTTATGGGAAGCTTCATATCAGGAACACCAAGCTGTGCAATTACGCTTCCGTCACAAAATTCAACCATTGATTGAACTATACTTTCTCTATGAACTATTGGCTGGATTTGTTCAACGGGAATGTTAAACAGATGCATTGCCTCAATTATTTCAAGACCTTTGTTAACTAAAGTAGCACTGTCAATTGTAATTTTTGCACCCATATACCAATTTGGATGCTTAAGTGCCATCTGTGGCGTGACATCAAAAAGTTCGCTCCGTTTTTTACCGAAGAATGGTCCGCCCGAAGCAGTAATAATAATTTTTTTCAAAAACTTATTCTGATTTGAGATAGACTGAAAAATTGCACTATGCTCGCTATCAACAGGCAAAATCTCAACATTATTTTCCTTTGCAGCATTCATCACGATTTCTCCTGCAGTAACAAGGGTTTCCTTATTTGCAAGAGCAATTCTCTTACCTGTTTTTATGGCGCTCATTGTAGGTTTAAGACCTGCTATTCCGACAATTGCCGTAACGACAGTTTCTACTTGTGATAGAGATGCACATTCACACACACCGTCAATTCCCGACAAAACTTTTGTATTTGTATCCTTTATACGGACTTTCAAATCATTGGCAGAATCCTCATCTGTCATACAAACAACATCGGGCTTATACTTTCTTATCTGCTCCTCCATAAGAGAAACATTTTTATGTGCTGTGAGTGCTGAAATTTTATATTCATTTGTAATATCGGCTACTTCAAGTGTTTGTGTGCCGATAGAACCTGTGGAGCCTAAAATAGCAATGTTTTTCATAATTTACCTACTTTATCTGATGAAAATCGGGAAGAAATCAAGAATGTAATATACTGCAGGTGCTACAAACATCAGACTGTCAAATCTATCCATAACACCACCGTGTCCTGGCATAATATTTCCAAAATCCTTTATATTATGTTCCCTTTTGATAATTGATGCACAAAGGTCGCCGAATTGCGAAAATACACCTGCCGTAAATCCAATTACTGCTGCGGATACAAGGTTTACGGATACATTCATTATATTCCCTGCAACATAAGCGTATGCAACCATAATTATAATAACACCCAAAACTCCACCGATTGAACCCTCGACAGTTTTCTTGGGGCTTATTGTAGGTGCAAGCTTATGCTTTCCGAAGAAGTATCCGGAAAAATATGCACAACTATCAGTTATCCATGAGCCTATCAAGATAACCAGAACATCAAGATTTTCATTTCCCAATCTTCTTGTCATGGAGACAAACAAAAAAGGAACGAAAACCATTATCGCAGAAGTAAATGCTATGGCAACATCAGAGAATGAGTATCTCGTATGATTAAACAGCATAATAAGTAAAAACACGGCAAGAAAAATAAATACCACCGCGAGCATATATGCTTCAAAAAAGTGTGATGCAAGCATTAAAGCTATGGGCATAAGTACAGAAAACGCCGTAAAGGTTTTCTTTTCCTTTAAACCGACAGCACCCAGAACTTCGTAAATCGCCATTGACGAAATCAAAGTTACCACCACATCAAACACGGTCTGATTTCCTAAAAGCACAAGTATAAGTACTATTATTCCACAAAAAGCACTTATTAGTCTTTGTTTCATTTTTATCGTCCTTTCACGGCAGGATTATACTCCGCCGAATCTTCTGTTTCTGTTTTGATAATCACTTATCGCTGTAAGTAAATCTTCCTTTGAAAAGTCAGGCCAAAGCCTGTTTGAAAACCAGAATTCGCTATATGCACTTTGCCACATCAGGAAATTACTTAATCTGTATTCTCCGCTTGGGCGGATAATTAAATCAGGGTCGGGCTGACCTGCTGTGTAAAGATTGTGTTCTATGATATCTTCTGTAATATTCTCAGGAAGAAGCTCATCGTTTTTAACTTTCTCGCAAATCTTTTTAACAGCATTTGTTATTTCGTCTCGTCCGCCGTAATTAAGTGCAACATTAAGTAAAAGGCCACTGTTTTTATCAGTGGCCTTTTCCATATGACAAATTTTCTTTTGAAATTCGTCGGAAAAGACACTTGTATTACCGATAAAATGAATTTTTACATTTCGTCCTGCAAGTCTTTCAAGACCGTTGTCAAGGTAATCCTCAAGAAGTGCCATCAACGCATTAACCTCATCCTTGGGTCTGTTCCAGTTCTCGGTAGAGAATGCATATACTGTCACTACTTTGATGCCGATATTTCCAGCATCTTCAACGATTTTTTCAAAAGTTTTTGCCCCTGCAGCATGACCGCTTGTTCTCGGAAGGCCGCGTTTTTTTGCCCAGCGGCCGTTTCCGTCCATAATTATACCGATATGCTGCGGTAAATTGTCAAAGTCCACATTATGCTCATTCTTTTTAAAAAAGTTTCTGAGTTTAAGCATAATCATATTTCCATAATTTCCTTATTCTTCTTTTCGGCAATTTTATCGATTTCCTTAATCTGTCCATCAATGATGTCCTGAATATCCTTTTCGATACCCTTTAAATCATCTTCTGTAATCTCGCTCTTTTTCTTCATTGCCTTATACTTTTCAATTTCGTCTCTTCTGATACCGCGGACAACAACCTTACAGTCTTCGCTCTTCTTAGCAACTGTCTTTGTAAGCTCTTTACGGCGATCCTCAGTAAGCTGAGGGAATGAAAGACGAATCATTTTACCGTCATTCTGGGGGTTGATACCAAGCTCGGAAGCGAGGATTGCCTTTTCAATTTCTTTAATAAGAGTTGCATCCCAGGGCTGAATTGTGATTGTTCTTGCGTCGGGAGTTGCAACTGCAGCAACCTGCGGAATAGGAGTCATTGTTCCGTAGTAGTCAACACTGATTTTGTTAAGAACAGTTGTGCTTGCTCTTCCAGCACGAATTGTTCCGAGGTCGTCAACAAAAAAATTAATTGCCTTTTCAATTTTAGCACTAAGTTCAGGATAATCGTTTTTCATAATAAAAACCTCCAAAATTATATTAAAATTTAAAATTAAGCATATACAAGTGTGCCTATTTCTTCACCCTCAAGAACTCTTATTATGTTTTCGGGGTCTGAAAGACCAAATACACGGATAGGCATTTTGTTATCCATACAAAGGGATGTTGCGGTTGTATCCATAACACCCAATCCTTTGTTAAGTACGTCAATATATGAAATTGAATCAAACTTTGCAGCATTGGGGTTTGTAGCAGGGTCGCTGTCATAAACAGCGTCAACCTTCTTTGCAAGAAGAATTGCATCTGCATCAATTTCTGCTGCTCTTAACGCTGCTGTTGTATCTGTCGAGAAGAAAGGATTACCTGTTCCGCAGCCAAAGATAACAACTCGTCCTTTTTCAAGGTGTCTTATCGCTCTTCCTCTTATGTATGTTTCAGCAATCTGACGCATCTCAATTGCGGTCTGCACACGGGTATCGATACCGTGTCTTTCAAAAGCATCACAGAGTGCAAGCGAATTAATAACTGTTGCAAGCATACCCATATGGTCTGCACGGGTACGTTCCATATTCTCTCCTGTTCTGCCTCTCCAGAAGTTTCCGCCGCCAACTACAACAGCAATTTCTACACCCATTTTTGTACACTTTTTAACAGTAGCTGCTATATCATCAAGGGTTTTTTCGTCGAGGCCAAAACCTTTTTCACCTGCGAGAGCTTCACCGCTTAATTTCAAAAGAACTCTTTTATATTTTGTCTTCACTGTAAATCACAGCCTTTCACTTATTTTATTATATTATTTTAACATATTTATTTGCATTTTGTAAATATGTATAGTATAATTTAATAAAATATTTTTTCAGAGGGTTCAAAATGAGTGACTTTCCAAAAACGTGGCAAAATTTAATAAGTTCGGAAACAGGACTTCCTATCATTGTAAAAACCGTGCAGAAGATTATGGATGCACGGCATCATCCTGACCATATCAGTATTCATGAGGAATTTGAATTGGTTTATCTTCAGGAAATTGACAAAGGGACTTTTTATATTGATGATAAAACCATTAAAGTCCGTACGAACGATTTGCTTTTAATTAAGCCGAATATTCCCCATTATCTTAAGGTTGAATCAAATCGTCCTGGAAGATTTATTGTACTGAAATTTTCTTTTGGAAAGACAGAAGCAAACAAGTACTCAAATATAAGTGCCAACGATTTTCTTTCATTTATTTCTGACAGTAATGATAACGGAGGATATTTCAAGCTTTCCAGTACAAACTGTTCAAACATATCACTTATAATGCAGCAAATTCTGCACGAAACAAAGGCTCCTGACGGTGAAAGTGAGTTTTTAAAAAGTCTGCTGACGGTTGAACTTTTCGTATGGCTCAGCAGAAGCCTAAGGCTTCAATGGGAATCAAACCTTGCTACAAAGGGCGACAAAATGCAGGAAATTCTTGATTCTGCAAAGCATTACATCGAGGAAAATTATAACACGGATATTTCTCTTACTGACATTGCAGGATATGTCTATATCTCAACCAGTCATTTTGCAAGGGCATTTAAAAAGCAATTTAAAATCAGCCCGATTCAGTATCTTTTAAGCATACGAATCGAAAAAGCAAAAACACTTCTTGAGGAAACGAATCTGAAAGTCGGAGATATTGCATCATCGGTTGGATTTAGTGCACAGCAACGATTTAACGATATTTTCAAGAAGCACCTTGGACTTTCACCAAGTGAATATCGTCAGCAATACAGAGATAATTTGCTTAATACTGAATAATACGCAGATAATCCACGATACTAAGTTTAGGAGGCGATATCGTGGATTATTTTTATGCATTTTTATTCGGGGGACTTTTATGTGCCCTCGGACAGATAATAATTGACAAAACTGCAATTACCCCTGCAAAGCTCCTTACAGGATATGTTTGCAGCGGTGTATTTTTATCACTTTTCGGTATTTACGATAAATTTGTAAAATTTGCAGGTGCAGGTGCAACAGTTCCGCTTACGGGATTTGGGCATACACTTTTTCAGGGTGTAAAAAAAGCAGTGGAAAAAGACGGTCTGTTAGGGATATTTACAGGCGGACTGACCGCGACATCAGGCGGTATAACTGCCGCTGTTTTCTTCGCAGTTATTATTTCCCTTATTGCAAAGCCCAAAACAAAATAAGACTATTATTTAAAGATTTTATAAAAGAAATTTTTTGTTTTTTGTAAAAATGACAGTTTATTAAGCTTTTTATCGGTGATAAGGTCTATCTCACCGATTTTTTCCCCATTGCAGTACACAATCATACTTCCTGCTTTAATTCCTTTTTTTGCCGGAAGTATGATTTTTTCGTATGTAATTTCTGTTTTAATGACATCATTTTCTGCAACCGAAACAATGTAATCGTCACCGAAATTCAGTTTCACACTACGGTTATTTTTCTCGTCATATACATAGTTGCAGGCATACTCCCCTTTTTTTGCTACAACTTCAGTTTCAAAATTGTCAAATCCGTAGTCAAGCAGATATGTATGGTCTTTCCAATCGTCGGGTGCATTCAGTGTCACACAGATAAGCTCTCTCCCATTGCGTTCAGCACTCGACACAAGACAACGTCCGCATTTTTTCGTAAATCCTGTCTTAACCCCATTGCAACCGTCATAATTCCAAAGTAGCTTATTATGATTTTTAAGTGCTCTGTCCCACTTTTCACCCTGCATTGGAATTGAGTATGTTTTTGTGGAAACTATTTCGCTGAATTTCTCATTTTTCATTGCTTCTCTTGCAATAAGTGCAAGGTCATATGCAGTTGTGTAATGCCCATCACTATCAAGCCCGTGAGGGTTTTCAAAATTAGTGTTTACTGCACCTATTTCTCTCGCTTTTTTGTTCATTAAAAGTGCAAATGCATCTATACTGCCTCCTAAATATTCTGCAATGGCAACGGCAGCATCATTTCCACTTTTAAGCATTAAGCCGTATGTAAGGTTTTCAAGTGACTGCTTCTCCCCTATTTTAAGCCATAAGGACGACCCTTCCGTTCCTGATGCAAAGGCACTTACCTTTACGCTTTTACTGAGCTTACCACTCTCACAGGCAAGTAGTCCTGTCATAATCTTTGTTGTGCTTGCCATAGGCAGTTTTTCGTATGAATTATGTTCATAAAGCACCCTGCCACTATCAGAGTCAATAAGGATTGCACTTTTTGCAGATATTGCAGATGCAGATATTGGAATTAAAAGGATACTTACAAGTAAATATATAATATTTTTAAGCATAAAAAAAACCTCTCTTTTTCGAAATATATTCCGAAAAAGAGAGGTTTAGAAGACTTATTTCACATATTTTTTGATTCCGTCGGAAGCATCCGCAGGATTCATACTGAGAATAATCTGGATTTCAGCATTATTCTGTTCAGCAACTACATTGATTTTGTCAAGGAAGCTTTCCAGAGCTGCCATATCGTCATTTACAATCTTTGTAATGCTGTCGATAAAGATGTGAGCTATATCATAATTCTGGGAAAGAATACCGCAAACAAAACCATAGAATGCATCATAAGAAACTACGCCAAATTCTTCTGTATCAACAAGACGTACATTGTGGGAAAGGTCGAGCACGTGTCTCTTACCCTTGTTGATGAAAACCACACTACCTGTTGCAGCCTTTTCAGCGGTATGTACTGCATCAATAAGTCTTGCAGTTTTGCCGGTACCTTTTTCGCCAATAATAACATTAATCATACTAAGCCCTCCTAAAGTTAATTTGGTGTCTCTGTGATTACATTATACTATATATATGTTATAAAGGCAAGTAAATTTTGACATTTTCATAAAATTTAATATTTAGTTAATACTTTTATGATGTTTTGAACTATCACTCAGTAGAATCACCGAATACTGACAAAAGCATATTTTTTAAATCGTCTTCTGAAATTACGGTGATACCTAAGGCGTTTGCTTTATCGAGTTTGCTTCCTGCTTCCTCTCCTGCTAATACATAGTCGGTTTTTTTGCTTACAGAAGACGATACTTTTCCGCCGTTGTCTGTAATGAGTTTTGAAGCTTTATTTCTGTTCATTGTGGGAAGTGTGCCGGTAAGAACAAAGGTTTTACCTGTAAATATTCCCTCACCTTTTTTCTCATTGCACTTGAAATTAAGACCGCACGCACGCAACTGTTCAATAATTGCAAGATTTTGCTCCTGCTTAAAGAAGTTTACAATACTCTTTGCAATGACACCGCCTATATCGTCAATTTTTGCCAATTCTTCCTCGCTTGTGGACATCAAGGCATCAAGAGTGCCGAAAGATGTTGCGAGGATAGATGCGTTCCTTGCACCAACGTGGCGTATACCAAGTGCAAAAATTAGTTTTGAAAGCTCATTACTCTTGGACTTTTCAATAGCGGAAATAAGGTTTTCTGCACTTTTCTTACCCATTTTGTCGAGCGATTCAATATCTTCTGCCTTGATTTTATAAATATCCGCTACGGAAGAAATAATGCCGTTTTCAATAAATTTCTCAATAACTGCAGGGCCCATTCCCTCTATATCCATAGCGTCACGGGATGCAAAATGGATAATATTACGGGCAATTTGTGCAGGACATTCTGCACCTGTACATCTTGTTGCCGCTTCTCCGTCTTCACGGTAAACGGCTGCACCGCAAACTGGACAAACCGTTGGCATTTCAAAAACAGTTTCACTTCCGTTACGTTTTTCTTTTACAACGCTTACTACCTCTGGGATAATGTCGCCTGCTTTCTGAACAAGCACAGTATCGCCGATACGGATATCCTTTTCACGGATATAGTCAATGTTATGAAGTGTGGCCCTTGAAACGGTAGTTCCTGCAAGACGCACACTGTCAAGAACAGCGTTAGGTGTGAGAACCCCAGTTCTTCCAACCTGAATGAGAATATCGGTAAGCTTAGTTTCTTTTATTTCGGGCGGATATTTATACGCAACTGCCCACTTGGGACACTTGGCAGTAGAGCCGAGCGACTCTCTCTGTGAAAGGGAATTAACCTTTACAACGGCACCGTCAATGTCAAAGCCGAGGTCTTCACGCATTTCTCCGATACGTTCAATTTCCGCAAAGGCTTCCTCAATAGTTTTACACACGGGAGTTTCGGGAATGGTTTTAAAGCCCAATTTGGAAAGATACTCCAACCCTTTTTTATGGGTTGTGATTTCTTTCCCCTCTATCTGCTGAATATTGAAGACAAATATATCTAATTTACGCTGGGCTACTACGGAACTGTCAAGCTGTCTTAATGAGCCTGCTGCCGCATTACGGGGATTTTTGAAAGGTTTCTGCCCTGTTTCCTCCTGAAATTTATTCACCGCTTCAAAGCTGGAATGAGGCATAAAAACCTCCCCTCTTACCTCAAGGTAAGGGATGGCTTCATTAAGCTTCAGAGGGATATTTCTGATAGTTTTAAGATTTTCTGTAACATCCTCGCCGACAGTACCGTCACCCCTTGTAGAGCCACGGAAAAAGTAACCGTCACGGTACTCAAGAGAAACGCTGAGTCCGTCAATTTTCAGTTCTGTAATGTATTCAACCTTTTCACCGAGTGCATTCTCTGTCTTTTCACCAAAGTCGAGAACACTTTCCTTGTCAAAAACATCATTAAGACTCTGCATCTGTACTGTATGGACAACTTCCTCAAATCCCGACAGAATCTTTCCCCCGATACGTTGTGTCGGAGAATCAGGTGTTATAAGCGAGGGGTCAGCGTTCTCCATTTCTTTAAGTTGTGACATCAGGCGGTCATATTCAAAGTCACTGATTTCCGGCTCGTCCAATGTATAATACAAGTTACTGTGATAATTAATCAGTTCGCGTAATTCGTTAATATCCATAAAGCACCTCAAAGACACAGGGGATTGCTTCTACAATCCCCTGTAAATATTAATTATTCTGCCGCTTTCCATACGGTGTTATCCGCAAAATGAACTTCTTTTACTTTTAAGTTAGTGATACTCAAAGCATCTTCACCGGATTTAACAACCCATCCTACACGGGCTTTATCACAAGGTAACATCTGCAGATTGTTTACAAAATATGAACCTGCATTGGTTTCAATAACTTTACCGTCTTTGTCGCAGATGTCAAAGTTTACACCGAGGTAAGTAATTCTCTTGTTTCCAAGGTTTCTATACTCGAAAATTATATATTTCTTTCCATCCCTTGTATCAAACCAGTAGTTTATAAATCCCAAAGGTGAATTTGCCGCTGCACCCCATGTATCAATGATGTTTGAACGGAGGGTGTACAGCTTTTGAACATATTCGGAATTATTTGCCTCGATTTTTTCAAGAGCATCCTTTACTTCCCTGAATGCCAATTCATATTTTTTATTCTGCAAAAGCGCAATAGCACCAACCTTTTCTCCACCGTCACCTGATGCTGCATAGTTATAAATCGCTTCATCAACGGTTGAGCCGTAGCCTCTTGACTTATAGGAGGAAACTTCACTTGAATTTACTTCCTTAGTCACTCCACTATGATGAAATAAAGTAACTTTTTCATCGGGTAATTCGGGAAGTGGTGCAGGCTGTGTACCGGGCTTGATAAAGAGCCAGCCTGACTTGGTGAATTTTTCAGCATCTTCAAAAGTAACCTCTTTTGAGTCACCTTCAAGGTTGTATATTATAACATTACCAATCTGATTAAATTCAACATGGATATGCTCCCATCCAAGGGTTTTATAGGTTGCAACGTGTCCAAGCGGAACTTTAACAATTGAGCCGTCAGTATAACGCACAACCACGATTGTTTCAGGTGTTACAGTCGGCTGAGCAGGCTGCTGAGGAGTTGGTGCAGGTGCCTGTTCGGGAGGAAGTACAGGTGTACTCTGCACCTCTTTCACAAACCAGCCAACTGCTTTCTGTGCCTCAACACGGTCAGCTGGAACAACAAGTGTTCTGCCGTCCTGAGCATACATGGTAACGGGTTTTTCCAAAAACCAACCCATACCCTCTGCTGTATAGAGCGGAATCTGACTTTCTTCTACCAGCAAAGTCCTTCCGTCTAATGCATATAATTGCGTCTGTGCGGCAAGTACAGATGTAGAAATCAGCAGTAATGCCATTAAAGCAAATACGGCTATGAACATTTTTTTCATCAAACTCAACTGCCTTTCGTAATGTTGTGTTTCGCTATATAAATATTATATATTAAATGTTTTACAAGGTCAACTGTTTTCACAGAAAAAGAAATACATTTTCCTTGCAAAAAATGTAGAAAAATGATAGAATAAACTCAATTTCAAAATGCGAGGTATATTATGTTACAAAAAGAAATTAACGAAATAAGAAGACATCTCACAGGCGAAAGATGTTGTATAGGTAAAATATACGGTTGTTTTGTCAATCAGCAAAAAGAAATTATATCACGTATAGAAAACTCTATGGCTCTAATGCCTCAGGGTGAAAAGGATAAATTTCTTTCAATTATAAGGAAAACTCTCTCAGGTGGTATTGGTAAAAATTTAACCGATATAACATTTTCCACACAGCAAGTCACATCAGGTGATGAACACAAATTATTGATGAAGCTTCGCGACACTTCCCTTGCCGACGAGGATGCCCGTGAAATGCTGTTGTCCTCGATTATCAACAATGTTTCAATGGAAGGGAATTATGTAATACTTCTTGTTTCAGACACCTATGATGTTCCGTTCAAAACAAGTGATGAAAACAGCCGCGGGCTTGATTCAAGCGAAGTTTTTTCATACTTTATTTGTGCTGTATGTCCTGTTAAAGAAAGCAAGGCAGAGCTTGGCTATATAACTGATGAGAAAGAATTTCATACTGTTATAACACCTCAGATAATAGCCAATCCCGAGACAGGATTTATGTTCCCTGCGTTTGATGACAGAAGTACAAACATCTACAATGCCCTTTTCTATTTAAGAAACACGGCAAATGTGCAGGATACTCTTATTGACATATTGTTTAAAACAGAACCGCCTATGTCAGTACCCGAGCAAAAGGAAACTTTCACCAATGCATTGACACAAACACTTGAAAACGAGTGCAGTTTCGACGTGGTTCAGTCGATGCACGAACAGATTCGCGAGCGAATTACACAGCACAAGGAAAGCAAAGACCCTGCTCCTATAGATTTCACCGCAAATGATGTTGTAAATATGCTCAAATACAGCGGTGTACCCGAAGAAAAGGTTGCTGCTTTTCAGGAAAAATGCGACGAGGGTTTCGGAAAAGATGCAGCACTTATTCCCACGAATATTATCGACAGTAAAAAGTTTGAGGTTTTGACACCTCAGGTTAAAATTACTGTTGACCCCGAATATACATACGTTGTGGAAACACGGATAATTGACGGTAGAAAGTATCTTCTCATACCTGCTGACGACGGCGTAGCGGTAAATGGGATAAACATTAAAATACCTAAAGAATAAAGAAATGCTTCCAAATCGTAATTTGGAAGCATTTCTTTATTTGTATAATTTTGCAAGTCCGCCCTCGCTTGTTTCTCTGTAATGGTGTGATAAATCCTTGCCTGTTTCGTACATTGTCTGCACGACGAGGTCAAAAGAAATTTTTCGTGAATCAGTGAGGAAATTTGCAAGATTTACTGCATTTATGGCGCGCATTGCAGCAACTGCATTTCTCTCAATACAAGGAATCTGAACAAGTCCATAAATAGGGTCGCAGGTCAATCCAAGATGATGTTCTATTGCAATTTCTGCAGCGTACTCAATCTGCTCAAGACTCATATTATAAAGCTGTGCCAACGCCGCAGAAGCCATTGCACAAGCTGTACCTACCTCTGCCTGACAACCGCATTCAGCACCGCTTATAGACGCATTAGTTTTTACGATATTACCAATAAGAGCAGCGGTTTTAAGAGCTTTATAAATTTCTTCATCGGGTAAATTCCTCTTTTCCTGAATGTAATACAAAACAGCAGGAAGCACACCGCTTGCACCGCAGGTAGGTGCTGTAACAATTTTCTCACCGCAGGCATTTTGTTCGCTGACCGCAAAGGCATATGAACATACAAGGCGATTCTCCTTGGTCTGTTCGCTCTCATCAATGTGTCTTTGTCTGTAAAGGTATTTCGCTTTCTTCTGCACTTTCAAAATTCCTGGAAGCTCTCCACTGTCCGAAAGCCCTTTGTTTATAGAGAATTTCATTGCTGCCCATACTTCTTTTATAAATTCACTTATACCAGAATCTTCGCACTCATCAACATACTGCCACAATTCTTTATTATTTTCTCTGCAATAGTTTGCAATTTCGGTAAAACTGTGAAGTGGATACACATTCTCGTTCTCTTTGAGGGCTTCACCCTCTATTACTATCTGACCTCCGCCAATACTGAATACACGGGATTCACCGATTATCTGGTCTTTCTTATATGCGTACAACCTCAATGTGTTGGGGTGAGGTAAATCTTTTGTAATACAGTCAAACTCTACTTCAACTTTTTTAGGGTGAAAAGCCTGTTCAATTGCATAATCTGTACGGTGTCCCTTTCCCGTTTGCGCTAAAGAACCGTAGAGAATAACCTTATAACTGTTTGCACGAGTATATTTTTCCTTGAAAAGCAAGCACGCCTTTTCAGGTCCCATTGTATGCGAACTTGAGGGACCTCTTCCCAGTTTGTACAACTCACGAATAGAGGTCATTGTGTTTCGCTCGATATGAGTCTTATCCTCATCGCTGTCAAAGAAATAGTCTAAATTGACATTATAAAGTTTGCAAATCTTATAAATAGATTCAATGCTTGGCATTGAAAGCTCATTTTCCCACTTGGAAACAGCTCTGTTTGTTACACCAAGCCGTTTACCAAATTCGTTTTGATTAAGTCCGAGGGATTTTCTGAGAAGAGTTATTTTTTCTGCAAAATTGAACTTGCTCATTTTTTACCATCCTTTGATATTATGGGGAAATTATATCAAAATTAGTTTGTTCTGTAAATAGCATTTAATACAAAAATCATCAACCGATAGTTGATATATTGAAAAATTTCTTTTTTTTATTTTTTTGCTTGACAATCAATATCAGTTTGAATATAATATAAGAGTCGCAAATAAAGGGGTATGATGTAATGGTAACATGCCGGTCTCCAAAACCGTTCTTGAGGGTTCGAGTCCTTCTACCCCTGCCAACGTCGGAACAAGTTTTGCTTGTTCCGATTTTTTTATGCAAAAAAATCAATCACCGCTTCACTGTTCCTCCTTCTTCCCACAAAATCGCTGATTTTGCGGGATACCCTTTGTTGTCTTGGCTCAAACACTGGGTTTGAGCCATTTTTTATTGTCAAAATTCGAGAGCGGCAATCTTCACTTTTTTGAGCATCAATAGCAAATTTTAGTAATTTTAGATTATATTTCTGATGACGGCGCATGGTCTTGTGATTCAAATAATTATGCCTGCAATGAGCATCAATTTCGCATACGGTTGCATCCGTTTGCAAGCGTTCCGTCTGCTACATCATCATTTTAGCATCACTTGAATTCGTCAATTCTATCAATTTCGCCTGTAGAGAACAATTCTGCAAGAATATTTTTAATTCTCGCAGAATATTTTCTCAAAAATATAATTAAAAATTACTAAAATTCAAAATTGATGCTCTGAAATTTAATTTTGAAACATAAAATTTTTTAATGATTAAAAAATAAGAAGTGGCTCAAACGCAGTGTTTGAGCCACTTTGTATGGCAGG
>JAZUPX010000077.1:0-4183 GCA_045605405.1 Clostridia bacterium | reverse complement strand
CCTAAGACCGCTTGGCCTCCGACTTATGCGCCTTTTCAATCTCATCAAAAAGCACTACACAGTATGGCTTTCTCCTTACTTTTTCAGTAAGCTGACCTGCATCATCATATCCCACATATCCTGGAGGAGAGCCTACCAGCTTTGAAACGGAGTGCTTTTCCATAAATTCTGTCATATCTACACGGATAAGGGCATCCTCGCTGTCAAAAAGCTCTGTTGCAAGCTGTTTGACAAGCTCTGTCTTACCAACGCCCGTAGGTCCAACAAAAATGAAACTTGCAGGACGGAGCTTTTTGGAAAGTGCTGCACGGTTTCTGCGGATTGCACGGCTTACTGCACTTACTGCTTCATTTTGCCCTATAATGCGTTTGTGAAGCCTTTCTTCAAGACCTAGAAGCCTTTCGGTTTCCGCCTGAGTAATCCTCTGCACGGGGATTTTTGTCCATGACTCAACCACATATGCAATGTCGTCGGGAGTCAGCCTTACATCAGAAAGCTGTTCTTTAAGGTTTTCAATCTCCTGTCGGAGGGTACATTCACGTGTTTTTAATTCAGCAAGCTTTTCATAGTTCTGCTCGGTATTTTCCTCTTCGGAGGGCGCTTTTTCTTCCTCTATCTGTGCTGTAAGTCCGGCAATCTCCTTTTCCGTGCGTGCTATCTGCACAAGAATTGCATTTTTAAGATTTGCACGGCTTCCTGCCTCATCGATAAGGTCAATTGCCTTGTCGGGCAGGAATCTGTCGGTAATATATCTTCTTGAAAGATTAACGGCAGTATTTATAACTTCATCGGAAATTTTAACTTTGTGATAGTTTTCGTAATAGCCCTTTATTCCGCGGAGCACCTCAACGGTTTCTTCGGGAGAAGGTTCTTCAACGATAACTGTCTGGAAACGCCTTTCAAGAGCAGAATCCTTTTCAATAAATTTTCTGTATTCGGTAAGGGTGGTTGCACCTATTACCTGAATTTCACCTCTTGCAAGGGCAGGTTTTAAAATGTTTGCCGCACTCATTGCACCCTCAGCATCTCCTGCACCGACAATATTGTGAAGTTCATCAATTACCAGTATAATGTTTCCGAGCTTTTTCGTTTCTTCGATAATTCCTTTAAGCCTTGCCTCAAACTGACCACGATACTGTGTTCCTGCCACAATTGCGGTAAAGTCAAGAAGATATACTTCTTTGTCAAGAAGCTTTTCGGGAACGTTTCCGCTCACTATTCTTTCAGCAAAGCCTTCCGCAATAGCTGTTTTACCAACCCCCGGCTCGCCTAAAAGTGCAGGGTTATTTTTGGTGCGTCGGTTAAGTATCTGCACAAGTCTTTCTATTTCACGGTCTCTTCCTACTACCATATCCACCTGACCGCTTTTTGCTTTTGCAGTCAGATTTGTGCCGTAAGTATCAAGAAGCTTTTTCTTTTTTTCGGGCTTACCTTTATCCTTGCCTTTGCCTTTTTTCTCAACCCTTTCTCCGTCCTCAATTCCATTTTCCAAGGAAGCGGGAGGGAACCCACCGAACATATTTGAAAGAAAGCTTGCGAAAGGATTTCCACCTTCATCCGGAGAATTATCCTCGTTTTCAAACATTTCCATCATCTGTGCTTCTAGGTTTTCCATATCGCCCATATCAAGGCCGCCTGCCATCTGTTGCATGGTGTTAATGCCAAGCTCTCTTGCACAGGGCATGCACAAGCCTTCATTGACGGTTTTTCCGCCTTCCATACGGGTTACAAATATAACAGCAACATTTTTGTTGCAACGGGTACATAACATAAAATTCAATTCCTTTCTTCGTGCTTAACATTATAACACAGTTTGGGGTTTAATTCAATCAAAATATAGAAAATTCATAATATAGCCATAACTACCAAATGTAGTGCTTTTTGTTAAAAAAAATGAAAGGATTTACACAATTTTTCGAAATTTTGTATTGCACTTTCCTTTTATGTGTGATATGATAATAACAAGTATAGGAAGGAGGACGATAGAAATGAAAAAAAGATTTCTGTCCGTTATCATTACACTTTGTTTAATATTCTCCTGCACAGCGCTTCCTGCGTTTGCGGCAGGCACATTTCCCGATGTACTTTCCCCCGACCACGATTGGGCGGCAAAGCAGATTGAAGAAATGACAGACCTTGGTATTATCAAGGGTTATACAGATGGTACATTTAAACCTGACAAGGCAATAAGCAAGATTGAGGCAGTTATTCTGTTTGCCCGTGTTGCAGGTTATTCCGATAGTGCATACTCCAAAATCGCTGACCTTGCGTATGAAAAGTATCAGTATCTTCTTCAGGAACTTGATATAGAGTCATACAACTCTTTTAAGAGAGAGATTTCTTTCCTTGTATATAAGGGTATTCTTGATGAGGATGAGATTGTAGCTTATCTTGAAAATGGTAAGTATCAGGAAGTATTCCCCCGTAAGGATGCTGCAATGTTTATTGCCAACTTTATGGATGCTGAAATTGAAAGGACATATTCTGACCAGCTTGACTTTGCAGATAATTCCACAATCAATCACAACGATGCAGGCTATATAGCATACGTTGTTGAAAATGGTTTTATGAATGGTGTTCAGACCGAAGACGGAAGCGTTATTTTTGATGCTAACGGTGCTCTAAGCCGTGCGCAGGTTTGTGTTCTTCTTTACAGAATCATGGAAAAGCTTGATATGACTATTGAAGCAGGTGTTGTTAATTCTGTTAACCCCGACAGCGGAGTTATCAATCTTACAACATCAGACGGTATAACAAAGGACTATGCAGTTCCCTCTAAGGCAAAGGTTTTGATTGATGGAAACAGTGCAGCAGTTTCATCAATTCTTTCCAACAGTGATGTAGTGGTTGTAAGGTACGGAAGAGAGATTCATGCTGTTGAAGCTATAAGCCCCGAATCCAGCAAGACTATAAGCGGCACTGTTCAGAGTGTTGTTTCAAAAGACAGCTATACAAGACTTTCTATTACTCTTGACGGAACAGATGAAGTTGTGTCCTACTATGCAACTTCTGACTACAAGGTAACTACAAACGGCGTTACAGACAGCATTTCTGCTGTAAAGACAAATGACTATGTAGTTGTTAAACTTTTGGGAACAGAAATTGTTTCAATTGACCGTGTGACAGCAGAGGCTACCGTTCAGGGTACTGTTAAGAATATTAACCTTGAATCCCCCATAACACTTTCTGTTCTTGTAAAGGACGAGCTTACAAATTCTGAAAATATATTCAGCTATAAGCTTGCATCTGACGTTGTAATCCGCCGTGACGGAAGCAGCGTATCCCTCCGTGAAATCTATTCAGGTGATAAGGTTGTTCTCACAATAAAGCGCGGTGTTATAAGCAAGCTTGTTGCAACAAGTACACAGGGCAGTAACTCAGGTACAATAACGGCTATCAAGATTGCAACACAGTCTTACCTCACAATTTCATCCGGCGGTGTTGAAAAGGAATATCCCATTGCAATGGAAGCAACCTATAATGTAGGCGGAAAGACTGCTACAATATATGACCTTCGTCTTGGTAATGTGGTTAAGCTTACATTAAGTGGCTCTACAATTACAAAGGTTGAGCAGAGTGCAGAGTCCGAATCAACCTCCAAGTCAGGTGTTGTAAGTGAGATAAGTACTTCCTACTACTATGTAGAAATAACTACCGATAGCGGTGTTGAAGAAAAAGTATTTGCAAGCAAGCTTGGTAACGGTATCGGTGCAAAGGTTATTGACGGTACAACAGGCAAAGAAATGAACTTCAGAAATATTAAGAAAGGTGACCACGTTATAGCAACAGGTGCATATTCCAACGGCTCATTCGTTGCAGTGACATTCGTCGTAACCCCTGCGGCAAAATAAAGATTAAGTAATCAGAAAAAGGTTCTCATCACCAGAATGGGAGCCTTTTTTGTATGGTTAAATACAATAAATAAAAAATTTGAAAAATTTTAAAAAAAGATGTTGACATTCCTCAATGCCTCTGTTATAATTATCTACGTTGTCAAGAGATGACACATCCAATATGCGAGAGTGGCGGAGTCGGAAGACGCGCACGTTTAAGGTGCGTGTGGGAGACCATACGGGTTCAAGTCCCGTCTCTCGCACCATAAAAAATAAAGGTATCAACGCAAGTTGGTACCTTTATTTTTTGTCTTTGAAAAAGACAGACGGGACTTGAAGCCTAAGAGGGC
>JAZUPX010000076.1:0-15960 GCA_045605405.1 Clostridia bacterium | reverse complement strand
TGATTATAGCCATGGGAGCATTGTCACCACGACGAACGCCTGTCTTAATAATCTGTGTGTAACCGCCGTTACGTTCTGCGTATTTGGGAGCGAGCTCCTCGAATACCTTCTTAACAACATCTTCTTTTGTGATGAAGCTAAGAGCCTGTCTTCTTGCATGAAGGTCTCCGCGCTTTCCGAGAGTAATCATATTCTCAGCAAGGGGACGAACTTCCTTAGCACGAGTTACAGTTGTTTCGATTTTGCCGTTTTCCAAAAGAGCAGTTACCATACCGCGGAGCATTGCAATTCTCTGGTCGGTAGGACGACCGAGCTTTCTTGTTCCTGCCATTTAGGTTTCCTCCTTCAAAACTTCTGATAAGTCAATTTGTGAATCAGTCTTCATCGGGTGCAAATGTGAGCTTGAGCTCCTTAAGCTTGCCGATAACTTCGTCAAGAGATTTGCGACCCAGATTTCTTACCTTCATCATTTCTTCTTCCTTACGGAGAGTAAGGTCTTCAACAGTGTTGATACCTGCTCTCTTAAGGCAGTTGTAGGAACGAACGGAAAGGTCGAGTTCTTCGATAGTCATATCGAGAATCTTTTCTTTCTTGGTTTCTTCCTTTTCAACCATTGTTTCAACATTCATAGCTTCGTCTGTAAGCTGGATAAAGAGCATCATATGATCGTTGATGATTTTTGCAGAAAGACTGATTGCCTCGTCTGCAGTCTTGGTGCCGTTTGTCCAAACTTCAACTGTAAGCTTGTCGAAATCTGTATTTTGTCCTACACGGGTGTTTTCCACGTAGTAGTTAACCTTTTCAACAGGTGTATAGATTGAATCCACAGGGATAAGACCAATAAGGGGCTGTAAAATAGCCTTGTTCTTTTCTGCGGAAATATAACCTCTTCCTTTGTTGATGGTTATTTCCATGTACAACTTAGCATCCTCGTTAAGAGTAGCGATGTGAAGGTCACCATTGATGATTTCAACATCACTGTCTGTCTTAATGTCACGTGCACAAAGCTCGCCGCTGCCTTCAGCTTCAATATAAACAGTCTTGGGACCGTCAGAGTGAAGCTTAATGATAACCTGCTTCATATTGAGCACGATTTCGCTGACATCTTCCTTGACACCGGGAATTGTTGAAAATTCGTGCTGAACATTCTCAATCTTGATAGAAGAAATTGCAGCACCTTCGAGAGATGAAAGCATCATTCTGCGAAGTGAATTTCCAAGGGTTGTACCATATCCGCGCTGAAGCGGAGCTACAGTGTATTTACCGTAAGAACCGTCCTCGCTGAGTTCAACTCTCTCTACACGAGGCTTTTCAAATCTTAAATCAGTCATTTAAATAACCCTCCCAATTGTTTATTTTTTAGATAAAATACCCGAGGGTACAGCGGATGTTTCCATCCGCTTAAGCTATTACTTGGAGTACAACTCGACGATAAGTGTTTCGTTGATTTCGTACTCGATGTCTTCACGCTTAGCAAGGGTCTGAACCTTTGCACTGCGGGAATTAGCATCAACTTCAAGCCACTTCGGAGCAGTCTTACCATCGTTTGCTTCAAGAACTGCCTTAATCTTGGGAGAATCCTTGCTCTTATCAGTAAGTGCGATAACATCGCCTTCCTTGATAAGGTAAGAAGGAATATTTACCTTTTGTCCGTTAACTGTAAAATGACCGTGTCTAACGAGCTGACGTGCTTCAGCGCGGCTCATAGCGAAACCTGCTCTGTAGCATACGTTGTCAAGACGGCTTTCGCAGAGGATAAGAAGGTTTTCACCGACAATACCTGCTTTCTTGGAAGCGAGCTCAAAGTAATGAGCAAACTGGCTTTCAAGAACGCCGTAGTATCTCTTAACTTTCTGCTTCTCACGAAGCTGAAGACCGTACTCGGAAATCTTCTTTCTGCCCTGTCCGTGCTGTCCGGGAGCGTACTCACGTCTAGCAATAGCACACTTATCAGTATAACATCTGTCGCCCTTCAAAAAGAGCTTCTGTCCTTCACGGCGGCAAAGTCTGCACACCGCACCTGTATATCTTGCCATATTACTTTCGCACCTCCATCACACTCTTCTTCTTTTGGGAGGACGGCAACCGTTATGAGGAATAGGAGTAACATCCTTAATCATACTAACTTCAAGGCCTGCTGCCTGAAGTGCACGGATTGCTGCCTCACGGCCTGCGCCGGGTCCCTTAACGAATACTTCAACAGTCTTAAGACCATGCTCCATAGCTGCCTTTGCCGCAGTTTCAGCTGCCATCTGAGCAGCGAAAGGAGTGCTCTTCTTAGAACCACGGAAACCAAGTCCGCCGGCACTTGCCCAGGAAAGAGCGTTACCGTTTACATCGGTCATGGTTACGATTGTGTTGTTAAATGTGCTGCGGATATGTGCTGCACCGCGCTCGATATTCTTGCGCTCTTTTCTCTTACGAGTTACTTTTTTAACTGTCTTAGCCATGCTCTCTCCTCCTTACTTCTTCTTATTAGCGATTGTACGCTTGGGACCCTTACGGGTTCTTGCGTTTGTCTTTGTTCTCTGACCTCTTACAGGAAGGCCTTTTCTGTGACGGAGTCCTCTGTAGGAACCGATTTCCACAAGACGCTTAATATTAAGCGCTACTTCACGACGAAGGTCACCTTCTACTGTATATTCGCGGTCAATTGCTTCCCTGATCTTACCAACTTCATCCTCTGTAAGGTCTTTTACACGAGTATCGGGATTGATACCTGTTGCCTCAAGGATTTTCTTTGCGCTTGTTCTGCCAATACCGTAAACATATGTGAGACCAATCTCAACTCTCTTTTCACGGGGCAGGTCAACACCGGCTATTCTCGCCATCTGTTAATACACCTCCAAAATTAAATGAAACATACTTTTTTATTGGATTAGGGGTAATTGATTATGCGTTTTGGGCAATCATACAAAATGATTTCAGCCGCGCCCTTAACGGACTAAAAAATCAGCCCTGTTTCTGCTTATGCTTGGGATTTTCGCAAATCACCATGATTTTACCTTTTCTCTTGATGATTTTGCATTTTTCGCATATAGGTTTTACTGAGGGTCTTACCTTCATTTTGAAATACCTCCTCTAACGCTCGGGCAACCAAGGTTGCCACTTCTAAATTTATTTTGCTCGCCAAGTGATTCTTCCGCGAGTGAGGTCGTATGGAGAAAGCTCCACAGTAACCTTGTCACCGGGCAAAATCCTTATAAAGTTCATCCTTAACTTACCGGAAATGTGTGCCAGGATTTGATGGCCGTTATCAAGTTCCACCTGAAACATTGCGTTGGGCAGTGCTTCAAGCACGGTACCTTCAAGTTCCAATACATCTTCTTTAGCCAAGGCTACAACCTCCTTAATTTTATAAACAAATGTCTTTGTTCACGCAATTTACTACGCTTTTCAATGCTTTTCTGATGTGTGCATCATAAAGAGGGTTATATGAGGAAAGGTCAACCCTTTCGCCCGTTTCTTTAAGATGCTTTCTGTTTTTCTTTTTCGGGCTTTCAAGAAGTTTTCTTTTGCCGTCACACAGAAGAGGAAATTCTCCTGCCTGTATGACTACATAGAGTCTTCCTTTGTCATGACCCGAAACCGACATTACTATGTCACCCGTTTTCATACCGTCACCTACACAGTCAGAAGAATCGGACCGTCTGGGGTAATTGCGAGGGTGTTTTCGTAATGAGCCGAAAGCTTTCTGTCACGGCTTCTTACGGTCCAGCCGTCTTCCCTATCGAAGTCAACTGCTGCAGTTCCCTGATTTATCATAGGCTCTACGGCAATTACCATACCGTTTACAAGTCTGCGACCTCTTCCTGCATTACCAAAGTTCGGGATGTCAGGCTCTTCGTGAAGATTTCTGCCGACACCGTGGCCGACAAGCTCACGAACAACCCCGTATCCGTTTTCTTCAGCATAGCTCTGAACTGCATAGCCAATATCACCGATTCTGTTTCCGGCTACAGCCATTGCTGCGCCTTTATAGAAACATTCTTTCGTCACATCAATAAGCTTTTGCGCTTGTGCGGAAATCTGTCCCACGGGGAAAGTTCTCGCTGCATCTGCGTGATAACCATTAAGGAAAGCACCTACATCTACGCTTACTATATCGCCCTCACTTAAAACCACCTTTTTAGATGGAATACCGTGAACAACTATACAGTTAGGCGAGATGCAGCTTGCTGCAGGAAAACCGTTGTAATTTTTAAAGGAAGGGTGGGCGTTATGTCCCACGATAACATTTTCTATAAGAGCATTAAGCTCCCATGTAGTCATTCCGGGCTTTACCGCCTCACCTGCAAGACTGAGTGCCTCGCTTACAATTTTTCCTGCTTCCCTTATTTTTTGTATCTCGTTTGATGATTTTAAAATAATCATTAACATTTAACTCCTAACGCCTCTAAAACAGCATCCGTAGTATCCTCTATTGAATCCCTTCCGGTAACACTTACCAGAATGTCTTTTTTCTTATAGAAGTCTATAAGAGACTCTGTTTCGCTGTGATATACACTAAGCCTTTGGCGTATGGTGTCCGGAACATCATCAGCACGGGTAATAAGCACGCCACCGCACTTGTCACACACGCCTTCTTTTTCCGGAGGGTTAAATTTAACATGGTAAGGGGCTGCACACACCTTGCACTCTCTTCTTCCGCAAAGACGGTCTACAATGACCTCGTCATTAACCAAGAGATTCAGTGCATAGTCAAGCTCTATACCAATTTCGTCCATTGCGTCAGCCTGGGGAAGAGTTCTGGGAAAGCCGTCTAAGATATAGCCGTTTTCACAGTCCTTTTCCGAAAGGCGCTTTGAAACCATATCGATAACAAGCTTATCGGGGACAAGCTGTCCGTTTGCGATATAATCTTCAGCGACTTTACCAAGCTCTGTTTTCTCACGAATGGCACTTCTGATGATAGCCCCCGTGGAGATATGAGGGATACTGAGTTTTTCGCTGAGAATCTCAGCCTGAGTACCCTTCCCGCCACCGGGAGGTCCCATTATCGTGATTTTCATAATTTCCCTTCTTTCAAGCTGCAAACCTGTTCTCTACGCCAAGGGATTTATTATTCAAGGAAGCCCTTGTAATGGCGCATAAGCATCTGGCTTTCAACTTCTCTTACAGTTTCGAGAGCAACACCAACTACGATAAGAAGGCTTGTTCCTGTAAGTGAAAGACTTGCCATATTTACTGTACCCAGCACCATCGAAATAACGATGGGAAGTACTGCAATTACTGCAAGACAAAGTGAACCAAGCAAAGTGATTCTGCCAAGAACCTTGGCAATATACTCTGTTGTCGGTCTGCCCGGACGGATACCGGGAATCATACCGTTGTTTGTCTTGATGTTATTGGATACTTCAATGGGGTTGAAAGAAATTGATGTGTAGAAATATGTGAAGCCTACAATCAATAAGAAGTACAGAATGGGGTAAACAGCACCGGTTGTGATAAACTGAGTTACCTTTACAAGCCAGCTTCCGGGGTTATTTGCCGCGAAGAGCTGAACAAGTGTACCGGGGAAGGAGATAATGCTCATTGCAAAGATAATGGGCATTACTCCTGCCATTGAAACCTTAATCGGAATGTTAGAATTCTGACCGCCGTACATCTTTCTTCCAACTACACGCTTTGCATACTGAACGGGTATTCTTCTTTCACCCTCGTTGATAAGGATTACGAATACGATTGACAGCAATGAATAGATTAAAAGGAATACAAGCATATACCACTGTTTTGGGAAGAAACCAATCCAAGCGGTACGAATCATCTTGGGAACGCTTGATACGATACCTGCAAAGATAAGCATTGAGATACCATTACCGATTCCGCGTCCTGTAATCTGTTCACCGAGCCACATAAGAAATGCAGTACCTGCTGTGAATGCAAAAATAATTGTAATCGCAACAAGGAATGAGGGGATACCATCTACAGTTCTGATTGCGCCCTGATTGTAAAGTGTTACATACAGACCGTATGCCTGAACTGCAGCCAATACCACAGTAAGATAACGTGTAAGTTTTGTAATCTTCTTTCTGCCTTCTTCACCTTCCTTGCTCATTCTTTCGAGAGCAGGGATTGCTACACACAGGAGCTGCATAATAATGGAGCTGTTAATGTAGGGAGAAATTGACATTGCGAAGATTGTTGCCTGTGAAAATGCACCACCAGAGAAGGTGTCAAGCAAATTAAACAGGGATGTTCCTCCACCTGCTGACTGCATCCATGTTGCGATGGCAGCCTTATCAATCCACGGAACGGGGATTACGCTACCGAATCTGAATACAACCAGAAGAAGAAAGGTATAAAGGAATTTTTTTCTTAATTCAGGGATCTTCCATGCATTACGTAAAGTTTGCAGCATTTTAGATCACCTCCACCTTGCCGCCTGCGGCTTCAATCTTCTTTGCAGCACCTTCTGTTACGCGGGCTGCCTTTACGGTGATTTTCTTAGTGATTTCACCACGACCTAAAACTACAATACCGTCAAGGATTTTGGAAATAACGCCAGTCTCCTTAAGGAGAGTTGCGTCAACTACTGTACCGTCTTCAAACTTGTTGAGGTCGGATACGTTGATTTCTGTATATTTCTTTGCAAAAATATTATTGAAACCTCTCTTGGGAAGACGTCTGTAAATAGGCATCTGTCCACCTTCGAAGCCGGGTCTTACGCCACCGCCGCTACGAGCGTTCTGACCTTTGTGACCACGACCTGCTGTTTTTCCGTTACCGGTACCAGCGCCTCTGCCTTTTCTTTTAGCTTCGGTTTTGCTGCAGATTGCAGGACTAAGCTCATTGAGTTTCATTTCTGGGCACCTCCTTAATGTTAGATTTCTTCAACTTTAACAAGATGAGATACCTTGTTAATCATCCCTCTGATCTGGGGATTATCTGCATGCTCTTTACAGTCACGAATTTTCTTGAGACCAAGAGCTTCAACTGTAGCGATCTGGTCCTTCTTGGAACCGATAACGCTTTTAACAAGAGTTACTTTAAGATTAGCCACTATTCTCTCCCCCTTACAGTTCTTCTACAGCCTTACCTCTAAGACGAGCAACTTCTGCTGCGTCCTTAAGGGAAGCAAGACCTTCGATTGTAGCACGTACTACATTTCTGGGATTGTTGGAGCGAAGGCACTTTGTTCTAATGTTTTTGATACCTGCAAGCTCAACTACTGCACGAACAGCACCGCCTGCGATGATACCTGTACCTTCTTTAGCCGGCATAAGAAGAACTCTTCCTGCACCGAATTCACCAATGATTTCGTGGGGAATTGTAGAATCCACCAAAGGAACAGAAACCATGTTCTTCTTAGCGTCTTCAATACCCTTTCTTATAGCATCGGGAACTTCGGCTGCCTTACCAAGACCGAAACCAACCTTGCCGTTTTCGTCACCTACAACAACAAGAGCGCTGAAACGGAATGTACGACCACCTTTAACAACCTTTGCTACACGGCTGATATGAACAACCTTTTCTTTAATATCAAGTGTTGATGCGTCAATACGCTCTGACATAAGTTTCCCTCCTTCTCTTAGAACTTAAGGCCGCCCTCACGAGCGCCTTCTGCAAGCTCTGCAACTCTACCGTGGTAGATGTAACCGCCGCGGTCGAAAACCACTTCAGTAATACCTGCCTCAGTAGCCTTCTGAGCTACTAATTTACCAACTTCTTTTGCTGCTTCCTTGTTACCGCCGTAAGTTTCTTTAAGTTCGAGACTTGAAGCGGATACAAGTGTTACGCCCTTCTCATCATCGATGATCTGTGCGTAGATATTCTTAAGGCTTCTGAAAACATTAAGACGGGGACGAGCTGCTGTGCCACTGATGTGGTTACGGATGCGGCCGTGTCTCTTAAGTCTTGCCTTATTGCTGTTAGTCTTGCTAACCATATCGCTTTATCTCCTCTCTTACTTCTTACCAGCTTTACCTTCCTTGCGGATGATACGCTCGTCAATGTATTTGATACCTTTACCCTTGTAAGGCTCCGGCGGACGTTTTTCTCTTATTTCTGCTGCGAACTGACCAACAACCTGGTTGTCTGCACCGGAAACAATGATAGAGTTAGGATTGGGAACTTCGATTGTTACACCTTCGGGAGCTTCCATCTCAACATTGTGAGAGTAGCCGAGGTTCATAACAAGTGTCTTGCCCTGCATCTGAGCTCTGTAACCAACGCCGTTAATTTCAAGCTCTTTCTTGAAGCCGTCTGTAACACCTACAACCATATTGTTGAGAAGTGTTCTTGTGAGGCCGTGAAGAGCCTTATGCTTTTTGATTTCGCTGGGACGCTGTACTTCGATAGCGCCGTTTTCCTGCTTTATAATCATATCACCGTGAAGCTGTTTCTGAAGCTCACCCTTGGGTCCTTTAACTGTTACGAAGTTTTCTTCTGTAACTGTTACGGTTACGCCTGCGGGAACGGTGATAGGCATTCTACCTATTCTAGACATTTTTTCACCACCTAAATTCAAAAATAATTACCAAACAAATGCAAGCACTTCGCCGCCGATTTTTTCGGCTCTTGCTTTCTTGTCTGTCATGATACCCTTTGATGTGGATACAATTGCAATACCAAGGCCTTTAAGAACTCTGGGGAGCTCGTCGCGACCGGCATAAACTCTTAAACCGGGCTTAGAAACTCTCTGAAGACCTGAAATAACCTTTTCTTTATTTGCGCCGTACTTGAGGGTAATGTGAATCATGCCCTGCTTTCCGTCATCTACGATCTCGTAGCTCTTAATGTAACCTTCCTCAAGAAGAATCTCGGCAATTGCCTTCTTCATGTTGGAAACGGGTACATCAACAGTTTCATGCTTCGCTGAGTTAGCGTTACGGATTCTTGTAAGCATATCAGCAATAGGATCTGTGATTTGCATGAGTAAACCTCCTTTTCCAAAGCTTTAATATTACCAGCTTGCCTTCTTAACGCCGGGAATCTGTCCCTTGTATGCAAGTTCTCTGAAGCAGATACGGCAGATACCGTACTTTCTCAAATAAGCGTGAGGTCTTCCGCAGATCTTGCATCTGTTATAGGCTCTTGTGCTAAACTTAGGTGTTTTCTGCTGTTTTAAAACCATTGCTTTTTTAGCCATTTTTCATACCTCCCCTTAGCTTCTGGTAAAGGGCGCACCCATAAGAGTTAAGAGTTCGCGGCCCTCTTCGTCAGTTTTTGCTGTAGTAACAAATATAATGTCCATACCTCTGATTTTATCGATCTTATCATATTCGATTTCAGGGAATATGAGCTGTTCTTTGATACCCAGGGAATAGTTACCTCTGCCATCGAATGCATTGGGGTTAATTCCTCTAAAGTCTCTAACGCGGGGAAGTGCTACGTTAAAGAGTCTGTCTATAAACTCGTACATCTTCTCGCCACGGAGTGTAACCTTGACGCCGATCGACATACCCTGTCTGAGTTTGAAGTTAGCGATTGACTTCTTCGCCTTTGTTACAACGGGCTTCTGACCTGTGATTATTGTAAGGTCATTAAGAGCTGCATCGATAACCTTGGGGTTATCCTTTGCCTCGCCAAGACCGATATTGATTACGATTTTGTCAAGCTTGGGAATCTGCATAGTGCTCTTGTAGTTGAATTTCTTCAAAAGCGCCGGAGCAACTTCATTTGTGTAAAGAGTTTTCATTGTTGACATTGCACTTTCCTCCTTTCAATTAATCATCAAAGTTTTCGTTGCACTTCTTGCAAACACGAACCTTGCTGCCGTCCTTAAGAACTGTGTAGCCGATTCTGGTGGGCTTGCCGCACTTTTTGCAGATGTGCATTACATTTGACATATTAAGTGCTGCTTCCTTCTGGATAATTCCACCGGCTTCGCCCTGTCTGCGGGGTTTCTTGTGCATTGTTGCCATATTAACGTTCTCAACGATTACGCGGCCATTTTCATGGTCAACTGCGAGAACCTTACCTTTTTTACCCTTTTCGTTACCGGAAATTACGATAACCTGGTCATCTTTTTTAATTTGATTGAATTTCATTAAGCGCACCTCCCAATCAGAGTACTTCGGGAGCGAGAGAAAGGATCTTCATATAATCGTGATCACGAAGTTCTCTTGCAACCGGTCCAAAAATACGTGTACCTCTGGGGTTCTTATCTTCTTTAATGATAACAGCGGCATTTTCATCAAACTTGATGTATGTTCCGTCAGCTCTTCTTACGCCCTTAACACTGCGTACGATAACAGCTTTTACAACATCACCCTTCTTAACCATACCGCCGGGAGCTGCTTTCTTAACAGAAGCAACTATTACATCACCAATGTTGCCATATCTTCTAAGGGAACCGCCCAATACACGGATGCACATAAGTTCTTTAGCGCCTGTATTGTCAGCAACCTTAAGCAGAGTCTGCTGTTGTATCATGTTTTTTCACTCCTTCTTGTTTTAGAGAAGAATTATTTAGCCTTCTCAATAATTTCTGCCAGTCTCCATCTCTTGTCGCGGCTCAAAGGACGTGTTTCCATTACCTTAACACGATCACCGATACCACAGGTGTTTTCCTCATCATGAGCTTTAATTTTTACAGTTCTTTTAACAACCTTGCCATAGAGAGGATGTTTTACACTGTCTTCGATTGCAACAACGATTGTCTTGTCCATCTTGTCGCTAACGACTCTGCCGATTCTTACCTTACGATAATTTCTTTCAGCCATTTAAATTTCCTCCTTTCTATGCCTTACTCTTCGCCTTTGATTTCTCTCTCGCGGATAACTGTGAGAACCTTAGCGATATCCTTCTTGATTGCAGGAATCTTCATGGGGTTTTCAAGGTTATTTGTTGCAAGAGCAAATCTCTGTGTGAAAAGTTCCTTCTTAAGCTCTGTAACTTTGAGCTGTAATTCTTCGGTAGTTAAATCACGAATTTCTTTGATTTTCATTCGTTGTCACCCTCCGTTTCCTGTGTTTCACGCGCAACGATTTTGCACTGTACGGGAAGCTTGTGCATAGCAAGACGAAGAGCCTCACGAGCTGTTTCTTCCGCAACTCCACCGATTTCGAACATCACTCTGCCGGGCTTAACTACTGCTACCCAGTATTCAGGTGAACCCTTACCGCTACCCATACGGGTTTCAGCAGGCTTCTCTGTGATAGGCTTATCGGGGAAAATCTTTATCCAAACCTTACCGCCACGCTTGATATAACGAGTCATAGCAATACGGGCTGCTTCAATCTGGTTGCTTGTAATCCAGCAAGGTTCTGTGGACTGAAGACCGAACTCACCGTAAGTAACCTTGTTACCACGAAGAGCCTTACCTGTCATTCTGCCTCTGAACTGCTTTCTATGTTTAACTCTTTTAGGTGTTAACATTATTTTCTGCCTCCTTCCTGAGACTTAGGCTTTCTAGCCTCAGCAAGAACTTCGCCTTTGTAAATCCAAACCTTACAGCCGATTTTACCGTATGTGGTATTAGCTTCTGCAAAGCCGTAATCTATATCTGCACGAAGTGTCTGCAGCGGAATTGTACCTTCATGGTAGTGCTCGCTTCTTGCGATTTCAGCACCGCCAAGACGACCGCTACAAGTTGTCTTGATACCCTTAGCACCCATCTTCATTGCTCTTGACATAGCACCCTTCATTGCACGACGGAAAGAGATACGTCTTTCAAGCTGAGAAGCAATGCTTTCAGCAACGAGCTGCGCACTGAGGTCTGCCTGCTTGATTTCAACGATATTGATGAATACCTGCTTATCTGTAAGCTTAGAAACCTCTGCCTTAAGCTTTTCAATATCCTCACCCTTCTTACCGATAATGATACCGGGCTTAGCTGTGTGGATAGAAACTTTGATTGTGTTAGCTTTCTTTTCGATTTCGAACTTTGCAACGCCTGCGCTGTAAAGTCTCTTCTTAAGATACTCTCTGATCTTGTAGTCTTCTACAAGGTTGTCTCCAAACATATGGTCCTCGGCGTACCATCTGGAGTCCCAATCCTTGATAATACCGACTCTAAGACCGTGCGGATTAACTTTCTGACCCATATTTTACGCCTCCTTACTCTTTTTCTTTTACTACGATTGTAATGTGACTTGTTCTTTTTCTGATTCTGAATGCTCTGCCCTGTGCTCTGGGTCTGATTCTCTTGAGTGTAGGACCTTCATTCGCATAAATTTCTGCGATATAAAGTTTATCAGCATCCATACCGAAATTGTTTTCAGCATTTGCTACAGCGCTGTCAAGGAGCTTAATAAGAAGCTCTGAAGCAGCCTTGGGAGTATTCATAAGAATGCCTCTTGCTGTTGCTACATTTTTATTTCTGATAAGGTCGTTTACAATGTTGACTTTTCTGGGCGAGATGCGCGCATAACGCAGCACTGCCTTGGCCTGTGTTTTAGCCTCCATTTGTCATGTCCTCCTTACTTATTTACTCTTTGCGCCCGCGTGGCCCTTGTAGGTTCTTGTGGGAGCGAATTCTCCCAGCTTATGACCTACCATATCCTCTGTTACATATACCGGAACATGCTTTCTTCCGTCATGAACGGCGATTGTGTGGCCAACAAATTCGGGGAATATAGTGGAGCTGCGGGACCATGTCTTCAAAACTCTCTTTTCGCCCGCTTCGTTCATTGCAACTACTCTTGCCAAAAGCTTGGGTTCCACGAAGGGTCCCTTTTTAATAGATCTGCTCATACTCTCATTCCTTTCTCATTACTTCTGGTTACGACGCTTCACAATGAACTTGTCAGAAGCCTTCTTGTGCTTACGTGTCTTGTAACCGAGAGCAGGCTTACCCCAAGGAGTAACAGGAGAGGGCATACCGATAGGTGACTTACCTTCACCACCACCGTGAGGATGGTCGTTGGGGTTCATTACAACACCACGAACGGTAGGTCTCCAACCCATATGGCGTTTACGACCTGCTTTACCGATTGAAATATTTTCATGATCAAGGTTACCAACCTGACCGATAGTTGCGATACAATCCATACGGATCATTCTAACTTCGCCGGAGGGAAGACGAACCTGAGCGTACTTTCCTTCCTTAGCCATAAGCTGTGCGGAGTTACCTGCAGCTCTTACAAGCTGAGCACCCTTACCGGGCATAAGCTCGATATTGTGGATGATTGTACCAACGGGAATGTTAGCGATAGGAAGTGCATTACCGGGACGGATATCTGCAGTTTCGCTACATACGATAACATCATCAACGTAAAGACCTACGGGAGCGATGATGTATCTCTTTTCGCCGTCTTCATACTGAACGAGAGCAATGTTTGCGCTTCTGTTAGGATCGTACTCGATTGCAAGTACTGTTGCCTTCATATCACGCTTATCACGCTTAAAGTCGATTACTCTGTATTTTCTCTTTGTGCCGCCGCCGCGATGACGAACTGTGATTCTACCGTAAGAGTTTCTTCCGGCATTAGACTTAAGAGGCTCGAGAAGAGAACGCTCGGGAGTCTTCTTTGTGATTTCCTCAAAAGTGGAAACAGTCATCTGTCTGCGTGCAGGGGAAGTAGGTTTATACTTCTTTATTGCCATTTGTTTTCACTCCTTTACATCAATCCATCGAAGAACTCGATTGTCTTACTGTCTGCTGTAAGCTTAACGATGGCTTTCTTCCAGTCAGGTCTCTTACCGCTGTTAGCGCCCATACGTTTAACTTTACCAAGAACGCGCATTGTTGTTACCTTTTCAACCTTTACGCCGAAAACTTCTTCAACAGCCTTCTTGATTTCAATCTTGTTGGCATCCTTAGCAACCTCGAAGGTATACTTTCTGTCAGCCATCTGATCCATAGAATTTTCTGTTATAACAGGCTTCTTAATGATTTCATATGACATCATTATGCATACACCTCCTCAAGTTTTGCAATAGCGTCTTTCGCTACGATAAACTTGTCGTGGTTGAGAACGTCGTATACATTGAGCATTCCTACATATGAAGCCTTAACGCCTTCAATGTTTCTTGCGGAAAGATATACGTTCTTTTCCATTTCGTTTGTAACGATAAGAGCCTTGCTGTCTACGCCCATAGCTTTGAGCATATCTGCGATTGCCTTAGTTTTGATTTCATCCATTTTAAGGTTATCGATTACCATTACGCACTCATCTGCTGCCTTTGCGCTGAGAGCACTTACCATAGCAAGCTTCTTAACCTTCTTGTTGATTGAGTAGGAGTAATCTCTGGGCTTGGGGCCAAGAGCTACGCCGCCCTTAATCCACTGAGGAGCACGTGTGCTACCCTGTCTTGCGCGACCTGTACCTTTCTGTCTGAAAGGCTTTGCGCCACCGCCGGAAACTTCCGTACGGGTTTTGGTACTCTGTGTACCCTGTCTCTGGTTTGCAAGGTAGTTAACAACAGTTTCGTGAAGAACTGCCTTATTAACTTCAGCACCGAAGAGAGCTGCGCTGAGCTCAACATCGCCAACCTTGCTACCCTGCATATTGTATAATACCGCTGTAGGCATTTATAGCATCTCCTTTCCGTATGGCTTACGCCTTTACTGTATTCTTGATAGTTACTATACCGCCCTTGGGTCCGGGAATAGCACCCTTAACGAGGATAAGGTTTCTGTCCATATCAACTCTTACAACGTCGAGGTTCTGAACTGTAACCTTCTCGCAACCCAAATGTCCTGCAAGTCTCTTGCCTTTGAAAACACGTGACGGTGAAGAACAAGCACCCATTGAACCGGGTCCTCTGTGGTAACCGCTACCGTGAGTCATAGGTCCACGGTGTGTACCCCATCTCTTAACTGTACCTGCGTAACCCTTACCCTTGCTGATACCGGTTACGTCTACGCATTCGCCTGCTGCGAATACGTCAGCTTTTACTTCATCACCAACATTAAGTGTGATTTCGTCAAGACGGAATTCCTTAAGAACCTTCTTAACTGCTACACCACTCTTTGCGAAGTGACCCTTGAGAGCCTTGTTAACGTGCTTCTCTTTTACTTCGCCGAAGCCAAGCTGAACAGCTTCATAACCGTCTGTTTCAACTGTCTTCTTCTGAATTACGTTGCAGGGGCCGGCTTCTATTACAGTAACCGGTACTACCTTGCCTTCAGCATCGAAAATCTGAGTCATACCGATTTTCTTACCGATGATTGCTTTCTGCATGATTTGTTCCTCCTTGTATGGTTATTGGTTGACTTTCGCCAACATTACCTTCCACTCTTGTCAATAAGCTTAATGTCGATGGATACACCAGCGGGTACATCGAGCTTTCCAAGAGCTTCCATGGTCTTGGGGGTGGGATTAAGGATGTCAATCAATCTCTTGTGAGTTCTCTGTTCGAACTGCTCACGGCTGTCCTTGTACTTATGAACCGCACGAAGGATTGTAACAACCTCTTTCTCTGTGGGGAGCGGGATAGGACCTGAAACTGTGCTTCCTGTTCTCTTGGCAGTATCCACAATTTTTTCTGCGGACTGATCAAGAAGAACGTGGTCGTATGCCTTTACCCTGATTCTGATTTTCTGCTTTGCTGCCATTGCTAAGCCTCCTAAAAAAGATTTTTCGCTGACTCATGCGACGGACTGTACACGGCGCCGGGCGTTTCGCCTTTTGCCATATTAAAACCCAGAGCTAGACTCCGGGTACTACATGAAGATGGGCGCAGATGCGCAAAGCTTTATCATGTTGTACAGTGACTGGCGCCCAATTTCAAGAATTGGACATTCTCCACGGAAAAACCTACCTACGTGGTAGCAACCTCCCGCTTCATCGTCTGTCATGTCACAGCTTTGCCATTTTACAATATATTTGAAGAAATTGCAACCCCTATTTATAAAAAATTACAAGTTTTTTGAAAATTTGTATACTTGCACAATTAAAAAGCAAATGTTTTATGCAATATTTACAACATTTTGATTAATTTCGCAACATTTGCGAGGAATTTTCGCTGAGTAGCAGAGGACGGTGTACTTTTGGGAGCCAAAAGTACCAAAAACGCGGGGGTTCCGATTCCCCCGCACCCCTGAAACGGCCTCGCAGGGGCGAAAAAAAG
>JAZUPX010000075.1:0-2642 GCA_045605405.1 Clostridia bacterium | reverse complement strand
CCGATAAGCTTGCCGTTAAGTTCGGAAATTACAACACCGATAGCCTTTGCAGCACCTGTGGACTTGGGAACAATGTTAACTGTGCCTGCGCGCGCACGACGGAAGTCACCCTTTCTGTGGGGACCGTCAAGAATCATCTGGTCACCTGTGTAAGCATGGATTGTAGCCATGATACCGGACTGGATGGGAGCATAATCGTTAAGAGCCTTTGCCATAGGAGCAAGACAGTTTGTTGTACAGGAAGCAGCAGAAATAATTGTGTCTTCCTTTGTAAGAGTATCTTCGTTTACGCTGAATACGATAGTCTTAAGGTCGTTACCTGCGGGAGCAGAAATAACAACTTTCTTAGCACCTGCATTGATATGAGCCTGGCTCTTTTCCTTGGAGCAGTAGAAACCTGTACATTCAAGTACAACGTCTACATCAAGCTTACCCCAGGGACAATCGTTAGCGTCTTTACAAGCATAAATCATGATTTCCTTACCATCAACAGTGATGCTGTTTTCACCAGCTACTACTGTGTGGCCGTCGTATCTACCCTGTGAAGAGTCATACTTAAGAAGGTGTGCGAGCATCTTAGCATCTGTAAGATCGTTGATAGCTACTATCTCGTAACCCTCTGCACCGAACATCTGACGGAATGCCAGACGACCGGTACGTCCAAAACCGTTAATTGCAACTTTTACTGCCATTTTAAAACATCCTTTCGTGTTTAAAAAATATATAAATAATAAAAATTATTTAAAAGCTTAAATTAATTTAATTGATTCAATAACAGGTGTAACCTTGGGGGTCTGTCCGTCCCAACCAACAGGTGTATCTGCTATTTCGTCAACTATTTCAATGCCCTTTGTAACCTTACCAAAAGCGGCATAGCTACCGTCAAGGTGAGGGGCATCCTCATGCATAATGAAGAACTGGCTGGATGCACTGTTGGGCATCTGGCTGCGAGCCATTGAAATAACACCGCGGGTGTGCTTCAAAGGATTGTCGAAACCGTTCATCTTAAACTCACCCTTGATATTCTTATCGCTTCCGCCCATACCGTTACCTAATGGGTCACCGCCCTGAATCATAAAGCCCCTGATGATTCTATGAAATGTAAGCCCGTCATAAAAGCCCTCTTCCACAAGGGATTTGAAGTTGGCAACTGTTTCAGGAGCAACATCGGGATAAAGCTCAAGTTCGATTTCTCCGCCACCCGTCATAGTAATCTTCACATTAACATTTTCAGCCATTTCTCTGTCTCCTTATACGCTTTTTCGCATATCGTTATTATTATATCGTTTTATGTTTATCAATGCAAGCATTTTTTTCTATTTTTTCAATTAATTTCAATTCCGTCTTTGTCGTATCCAAAGTGTGTCTGTACCATTTCCTGCAGTTCATCCTTATCCACAAGCACATATGATATACCGTTTATATACTCTGCTGTTCCGGGCATTGTTACCGTGGTGATGTTGCCTGTTCCTATCGACATAACCTGTTTACCGCACGCAACAACATTTGCAGGACTCATAGACGTTTCCATATCATCCGTTATAATCTCGTAAATGTCATCAACCTTACCTATATATTTCATCTGAAGCTTTTGTTCTGCAAGAGCGTGTATAAAATCCTGCTGAACCTTAATTCTGTCAAGGTCACCGTTTTTATATCTGCGGAAACGGACAAGCTGTTCTGATTTATCACCGTCAAGATGCTGCATACCCGGCTGAAGGTCAATGTTAAGGTCCTGATAGGGGTCTTTATACTTCATTCTCTGAGGAACATCAAAATCAACACCGCCAAGTTCATCTATACTATCTCTAAAAGCTTTAAAATTAACTTTTACAAAATGATGAATAGGAATACCTGTAAGTTCCTTAATTGCAAGAATGGATGCCTCGCTTCCGTATTCTCCCTTTCTCATACCGACAGCATGTACTTCGTTTATCTTATGGTAACCGCCTCTGTATTTTACTCTTGTATCACGGGGAATACTCATTACTGTTGCCGTACCTTTTTCAGGGTCAATCTGTGCAATCATCATTACATCTGTACGAAGCCCTTCTTTGTCAGTGCCCATTATGAGAATATTACATTTTTCCTTGGATATGCGGACATATTCAAGAGTATTTTCATTAAATTCGCTTGCAATACTACTGTAAGGGGTTGTGTAAATCCTTGCAACATATATACCGCTTAACGCCGCCACAGCCATAAGACAGGAAATCAAAAAGGATGCTACAATACTTCCTATAACCTTTTTAAATTTATGCTTTTTCTTCCTTTTTATGCGTCTTTCTCTTTCAATAGCTTGCGGATGTCTGCGCTTTTTTCTTTTTATTTCTTCATTGTGTAATTCTCTGTCCATATAATAAAAACCTCACCGTTTGTAAGACTATACCCGAATTTTGCTTCCTACATTTTACCACAAAATCCTACACAAGTCAATCTATATGAAAAAGTTATGGTTGTTAATTGGAAAATTTAATTTTTTGTTCATATATTTTACCTCATTTGAATACAAATAATACCATACAGAAAAATTATAAAATATTTTTTAAAAAAGCCTTGACATTCAGAATGTCTTTTGTTATAATTATCAACGTTGTCGGCACTAATGGCAACCAAATGGGAGCATAGCTCAGCTGGGAGAG
>JAZUPX010000074.1:0-21013 GCA_045605405.1 Clostridia bacterium | reverse complement strand
GGCTGATAAGAACGCAACCGTTGTTCATAAGAGCGATCGCAGCGTTCTTTTCCTCGGTCTCGTTGTACCAGCTGCCGGTGAACTGAACTTCCATGGTTACGCTGGGGCAAACGTACTTAGCGCCAAGGTAGAAAGAAGTGTAACCGGAGATAACTTCAGCGAATGTGAATGCGCCAACGTATCCCATCTTAGCCTGCTCAGCGGTGATCTTGCCTGCGTCGATCATTTCGTTGAGCTTCATACCTGCTGCAATACCAGCAAGGTATCTGCCTTCGTAGATTGAAGCAAATGCGTTGTGGAAGTTAGGAACATTTTCTGTATGAGCTGTTGTACCTGTAGCATGGCAGAATTCAACCTCGGGGAATTCCTTTGCTGCCTTTAAAATATAAGGCTCATGTCCAAAGCTGTTTGCAAATACTACATTACAGCCCTGGTCAGCAAGGTCTGCTGCTGCCTCATAGCACTCGTTACCCTCAGGAACATTTGTCTTGAAAATAACCTGCTCAGGCTTAAGACCGAGTTCTGCTGTTGCCGCTTCTGCTGCATCAAGGAAGTTTTTGTCATAGGTTGAGTTTTCATCATGCAAGAAGATGAAACCAATCTTGAAGTCGCTTGTTGCAGTTTCGTTTTCGTTACCGCATGATGTGAATACACCCAAGAATGCAACAATCATTACTGTAACGAGAAGAAATGAAAAAATCTTTTTCATTTTTAACCCTCCCTGCCTTTTAGGCAAAAATTTTATGTAAAGTTTCTTTACATATCATAGTTACTTGCGGAAAGTTAAGGAGCTGTCAGTCATAGATTCCACAATTGCCAGAGAATCTACTCTTACACCCTTTTCCCTTAACTCATCTCCACCGCCCTGAAAGCCCTTTTCTATTGCGATGGCACAACCAATGAGCTTTGCACCTGCCTGATTTATTATATCAATAAGTCCGTTAAGTGCATTTCCCTTTGCAAGGAAATCATCAATAACCAGAACACTATCGTTATCATCAAGAAATTCCTTGCTGACAACGGCATCATATACATTTTTTTTGGTATAAGAGGTTACCCTTGACGAATAAACCTTGTCTGAAATATTTCCAGACTTGTCCTTTTTAACAAAAACCACCGGCACATTCATAAACTGTGCAGCAGCAAAGGCAATGGGAATCCCCGAGGTTTCAATAGTCAAAATCTTATTAACCTGCTGATTTTCATAAAGACGGGCTATTTCCTTTCCCATTTCCATCAGGAACGGGACATCTATACGATGATTAAGAAAACAGTCCACTTTAAGTATGTCACCGGGTAAAACAGTACCCTCTTTTAATATTTTTTCTTCCAACGCTATCATTAGTGTACACTCTCCGAAAACAAAGTGGATATAATGTTAAAAAAAATTGTAGCATAAAAGCACCCAAAAGTCAACAAAATTTACCCCCTATTTCTGCATAATATTTACAAATTATCACAAAAAAAAATCTGCTAAATAAACTGAATATTGGAGGTGCTGTATGAACAGTTATGTCTTATTGGCACTCGTTGCAACGCTTGGAACATGGTTTTTGACAGCTCTCGGTGCGGCAACGGTTGCTTTTTTTAAATCTCCCAATTTAAAAATTATGAATTTCATGCTTGGCTTTGCCTCAGGCGTTATGATAGCGGCTTCTTTCTGGTCTCTCCTGCAGCCTGCAATTGAAATGGCAGAAAAAACGACCTTTCCACCGTCATACTTTGTTGCTACAACGGGGTTTCTTTTCGGTGCATTTTTTATGTGGGTATCCGACAAGGCAGTTTCCTTTACAAGAAAACGGGCAGACAACACTTACGGAAAAACAAGTGAAAAACTTAACCGCATTATTATGCTGATACTTTCCATTACCCTACACAACATTCCCGAAGGGCTTGCTGTAGGAGTTGCTTTCGGGGCATTAAAAAACACGGGGTTTTCTCTCGAAAGTGTAATGGGTGCAGTAACTATTGCCATCGGCATAGGTCTGCAGAATTTTCCTGAGGGTGCTGCCGTATCTCTTCCTTTAAGACGAGAAGGATATTCAAGGCGAAAAAGCTTTCTATACGGGCAGGCATCAGGAATGGTTGAACCAGTCGCGGGAGTTATAGGTGCATTGTTGGTGGTTTACGTAGAAAAAATTCTTCCCTATGCTCTTTCTTTTGCGGCAGGAGCAATGATTCTTGTTGCCGTACATGAGCTGATTCCCGAATGTCAGAAAAATAAGAAAAACCATCCTTATTTTTCTACAATGGGAATTATATCGGGATTTGCTGTTATGATGCTTCTTGATGTTATGTTAGGATAGAAAAAATGTGGTGTAAAAAACCAAGTTTTTACACCACATTTTTTCGTCATATTCTCTCTTTTATGCTACCAGTTTCATAACATTCAACCAGTTTTGTTAAATCCGCTATCTTTTCACTGATTAAAGCACCTATATCGGTATTTTTAACCCTTATTTTGTCCGTAGCTTGTTCAAAGATAACAGTTTCCGATACAATATCTGCATTATTATTTATCGCATTTTGCACACCGCGGAATGGCTCATGTGCAGAAATCCTCATACCGTCAGCATTGTATATAAGAGTATACCCTGCAATTCCCGTTGTCTGCTGATATGCACGGCAGAATCCACCGTCAATCAATATAAGCTTTCCGTTTGCTTTTATAGGGTCCTCCCCTTTCTTATACTGAACGGGAACGTGTCCGTTTATAATATGGGAGTGTTTTCCGCCAAGAGAAAACTCTTCCAATATTTTCTGGACTATGCTTTCATCATTCCAGCATTGATAATATGCATTTTTAGGCTCTCCCCATGTTTCGGGAGCATCTATTAACAGCCGTTCAAAAGTAGCTATTTTCTTCCTTGCGCAAAGGGGTGAGTCCTTGCCGCACCATAAAAACCAAAGAAAATCCTTACCGAACTGCTTTGTTTCGCTTCCCTCACGTGAAAAGAATCCTTTACGTGCTGTGCGGTCGCAAAAATCCATAAATGCTCTTCCCGACATACCCTCTGCTACGGGAAAACTCATAAAACTACCATCCTCGTTAAGAGGAATACATCCGTGAAATAACAGGTTCTTATTAAAAATTGTATATATTTCACCTTTTTCAAAAAGGAACTTTATATGATTCTGCAATTTCTGCGACCGCATAAAAGCACTTTTCAAATACTGCATAAGCTCCCGTTCCCCTCCGGTAAGCTCATAGGGATTCTCTCTGTCAATGGTCGGAAAATCTTTCTCTTTTAACGGATATTCTCTTCCAAGCAAATTTACCGTCCCGTCATCCCAGTTGATTTTATCCAGAAGAAGCCTGTGTTCCATACCAAAGTCAGGATTTCTGAGAATTGTCTGTCCCTCTAACTTAAACTGAATAATACTTATGGCTTTATGCATACGGGCAACCAGTCTGTCATCATCATTTATGAAAACGTCACCGTCTGAATTGCCTTTGGGCATATAATTGGAAACATCTGACTCAGCATATACATCATTAGCAAACAATGATAATGGGCGAAGCGAAATTCCGTATCCTATTTCTACAACATCAAGATTCTTGTATGTAATGGAATTATTAAGCACGGTTGCAATACATACCCTCGAGCCTGCCGCAGCCCCCATCCACAATACGTCATGGTTTCCCCATTGGATATCTATGGAGTTTTCTTTCATAAGCTGCTCCATTATTAAATCTGCTCTGGGACCTCTGTCAAACACGTCACCCACTATATGGAGATGGTCTATAACCATACTCTTTATTGCAGAACACAAAGCTATAATAAATTTTTCTGCAGAGCCGACACTAATGATTGTATTTAAAATATTATCGTAATAATGTCCTTTGTTTGCAGCGTCATAATCATTATTTAAAAGCTCGTCTATAATATAGTCATAACCCTTTGCTGTACGTTTCAGATGCTTACGTACCTTGGAACGGGTATACTTGCTGCTTATGAATCTGCAAACCTCCAAAAGCCTTTTAAGGGTAATCTTGTACCAGTTATCTTCTTTAATCAGCAAATTGGAATCAAGTTTTTCTTCGGGATAGTATATAAGCGTAGATAACTCCGCACGCTCGTTTGGAGTAAGCGTCTTTTCAAAAAGCACATCTACCTTTCGTCTTATTACTCCTGACGCATTTCTTCTGATATGTGAAAAGGCTTCATGTTCCCCGTGAAGGTCACTCATAAAATGCTCCGTGCCTTTAGGCAGGTTTAAAATAGCATTCAGATTAATGATTTCACTTAAAGCACTGCTTCTGTCAGGGTATGACTTTGCCAGTTCGTTCATATATTTATTTTCTTTTTCGGCAATCACAACAATCCCTCCTATAAAACTATATGAAAAACAGTTCACGATATTACTTTTCTACTTGGCTAATCTGTCCTTATATTTTTCAGGATTCAGTCCGTATAATTGTACTACCTGCAGTTTATCAGACATGGCTATATTGAGTGGTGTTACGAAGATACCTCCTGTCGGGTCGATATCTACGCCTGCCGCCTTGTATGCCTGCCAAACTATATGGGAACAATGTGAACTTTCCGGAACTTTTTCGTCGGATTTATCCTTTTTTAATACACCTGCAAGTATGTTATAATCAATTCCTAAAAGATGCTCCTTTGCATACTCTGCCGCTTTTTCAGAAACACTCTCTTCAGGATACCTGAGCACCACAAAGCTTGGGTATCCTCCCCAGTTCTTTGCATATGTCAGGCAGGAGGGATTCCCGATTGACATATGCTCCAGAAGGATTCCCTTCTCTTCATCAAGAACCATTCCGCAATGTCCGTGTCTCCAGTCAAGAGTATGTGTGTTAAAGGTAACTAATATATCACCCTTTTTAAGGTCCGCAAGGGGGGTAACCTGATTTAAGTTCCTCTCGCTTGCTGTAACGGGGAATGCAACGAATTCCTTTTTTATTTCAGGAGTATTCAGATACAGCTCGTTCATTTTTAAAAGCAGGTCCTTGCTTCCATTTTCAATCAGCTTTGCCGATACATAAGGAGAAAGTCCCGTTTGATTAAAAATAAGAGAGTAATCTTCCTCCGTCAAGGAATCCTTTGACAGAACTTCCGATATGTCCTCTTTCGGATAATTCACCTGATAAAAAGTTTCATTCGCATTTTTTACATGACGGAAATACAGCACTGCAAAAAAAAGTGCAAGTATAATTACAAATGCTTTTTTTGTTTTTAAAGGCTTCATTAAATCACCTTGCTTAGCCGAAAGTGAATAATCCAAACCTCGATTTTAAAAGGCAGATTTTCGCTTTCACTGTGTTAAAATACTCGGAAATACACAAAGTATTTCCTGCGTTTTTGCCTTGTGCAACCAAAAATCTGCACTTTTAAAATTCTGTGACCTGAAACGGATGGAATTTCGTGTAGATTTTGGTGCGGAAGATGAAGCAAGGCTGTCGCCTTGCAAAGATGACAAGCCGAAATATATCGAAATAACACCGTTTCAGGCGGATTTGGATTATTTTCTTTCGGCTATACTCACGTCACCTGAACTTAAGTTTTCAATTTCTCCGTTCTCTTTTTTCACCATAAGTGAATAATCATCATTTATATCAACTGCAACTGCCTGTTCTTCTTCCCCGTTTCGCAGAATCAGAATATTTTTTCCCGTAACCATTGACCGGCTTTTGTATTCTGCAAGCAGTTCTTCACGTACGGGATTCATATAAATATTATAAAACTCATTAAGAAGCTCGGTTATAACCTTTTCTTTTATATATCTCCCTTTTTTTTCAAAAAGAGCACCTGCTCTGTCCTTTATATCGTCGGGAAAACCGCCTTTAGGTGAGAATACATTTATCCCTATTCCAAGGACAATTTTATTCTCAACCCTCTCAGCAAGGATTCCGCACACCTTTCTTCCTTTTATGTAAATATCATTTACCCACTTAATAAGAGCCTTCTCCCCTGTTAATTTTTCCAATACCCTTGCCACACATACGGCTGCATCAACGGTTATCAGGAGTGGATTCCGGTCTTTTTCTTGGGTAAGCAAAATGCTCATATATATTCCTGTCCCTTTAGGAGAATGAAAGGTCCTTCCTAGTCTCCCTCTTCCTGCTGTCTGCTCACTTGCTATAATAACAGAAAATTCCTCCGCACCTGTCTGTGCTTTTTCTTTCATAATGAGGTTTGTGGATGATACTTTCTTTTTTAACTCTATTATGTAATTTTCAGGAATACGGTCTTTTATAAATTTTTTTGAAAGGTTATCTGAAAACATATTTACAATCACTCCGTAATCATAATAACACACTATTATCAATTAGTCAAAATAAAAACAGTAATAAAGCCCGTACTTGCTTCATACAATTTACCAAAAACACAAGTATGGAGGAACAAATATGGAGCAGTACAAGATATACAACGACATTGCTGAACGCACACAAGGAGATATTTACATAGGGGTGGTCGGTCCGGTTAGAACGGGAAAATCAACTTTTATAAAAAGATTTATGGACTTGTTGGTGCTTCCCAATATTGAGAACGAACATATCCGCTCCCGTGCCGTAGATGAGCTTCCTCAAAGCGGAGCAGGAAGAACTATTATGACTACTGAGCCGAAGTTCATACCCAATGAAGCAGTTAATATCAATCTTACTGAGAACGCATCCTTTAATGTGCGGATGATTGATTGTGTAGGCTACTGCGTAAACGGTGCACAGGGACACACGGAGGAAGGACAGCCCAGAATGGTTACAACCCCATGGTTTCAGGAGGACATTCCTTTTGATAAGGCAGCAGAAATCGGCACAGAAAAGGTCATTCGTGAGCACAGCACAATAGGGCTTGTTGTTACTACTGACGGAACAATATGCGACATTCCCAGATACGAATATGTTTCCGCAGAGGAAAGAGTTATAGGGGAACTGAAAGCAATCAACAAACCATTTATAATTCTTCTTAATTCTTCAATGCCCGAAAGCGAAAATGCCAGAAAGCTGAAATCACAGCTTGAAGAAAAACATAAGGTTCCTGTTTTCTTGTTTTCGTGTGCCGATATGGATATGGATGACATTAATAAAATAATGAAAAATGTTCTTTTTGAATTCCCGCTTAAGGAATTGGGGATTAATCTTCCCGGATGGATAGACGCGCTTCCTCAGGATCACTACTTAAAAGCGTCTATATATGAATCTGTAAGGAGTGCTGTTGCAGGAATTCAGAAGCTTAGCCACATAGATTCTGTTGCCCCTGCTCTTGCTGATAATGAGTATATTTCCTCGGCAAGAATAGATGATATTTCATTGGGCAAAGGAACTGTTCTGATTCAAGCCGAAGCTGTTGACGGATTGTTTTACAGCGTACTTGGAGAAACAACGGGACTTGACATCAAAAACGATGAAGAACTTGTTTCTATGCTTTGTGCACTTTCCGAGGCAAAGCGTGAATACGATAAAATTGCAAATGCGCTCAACCAAGTACGTCAGACCGGATATGGGATTGTTTCACCCGGTATTGAGGAGCTTTCATTAAAAGAGCCTGAAATTATCCGCCAAGGAGGTCGGTACGGTGTAAGACTCCGTGCAAGTGCACCGTCAATACATCTTATAAGAGCCGATATAGAAACAGAGGTAAATCCTATTGTCGGAAGTGAAAAACAGTCCGAAGAGCTTGTACACTATCTTTTGAGCGAATTTGAAAGTGCACCTTCAAAAATATGGGAATCAAATATTTTTGGTAAGTCACTTCACGAGCTTGTCAACGAGGGACTTCAAAGTAAGCTTTCCAAAATGCCTGATGACGCCAGATTAAAAATTCAAGAAACACTCACCCGAATTATTAACGAAGGCTCCGGTGGTCTTATCTGTATTATATTGTAAAAGAAGCATCCCGTTCTGTAAGAATCAGTACGGGATGCTCTTTTTTAATTTAATTTTATTTCTCAAAGCTGCAAAACACAAAAGAATCAGAAATCCTGTTATTGCGCCACAGGTATCAATTACTATATCACGGATTTCCCCTGAACGCCCCGGAACAAAAATCTGATGGATTTCATCGCTGCAGGCGTATAAAAAACAGACCAAAACAGATAATATAAAACACCATTTACCAAATATTCTGTACTCTTTTAACAGCAATGCCAAAAGGATACAAAGAACAGCATATATTGAAAAATGCGCACCCTTTCTCACAATAAAGGTCAGATTTTCTGCAATCGTATCAATTTGGTTTTCATTCAGTTTATTGTTGAAGTCTAACACTCTTACAAATGTCTTTATTAAGCCTGAGCTTATTTTCCTTGACTCACTTGCTTCCTGTGAGGAAAAAAAGAATATTGTTCCCATACAGGAAATAACCAATATCCATAAAATAAACTTTTTCATCATATCTATCTCCTTAACAGATATGATATACCAAAATCAGCAAAAAGTCAAATTAGTCTTCCATATGCTTTCCAAGGAAGCCTGCAGCACTCTGGCAAAGCTTCTTTTCAACTTCTCCCACGGGCATAGTTTCTTTGTCGGATACCATCATAACACTTCCGATTATGTCGCCCTCGCTTACAATGGGAGCAACAACTCCTGCAAAATATTTTTCAGAGCCGTCTACTACGGGAAGTCCCGTTCCATCTCCCGACTCTATTGCAAATACAATTTTCTTTTCCATCATTTTTTCAATGTCTTCACTGATTCTTTTTTCCACAAGTTCTTTCTTGGGTGCACCCGAAACAGCGATTACACTGTCTTTATCAGTAATTACAACGGGGATTCCGCTTGTTTTTGCCAGAGTTTCAGCATATCCTGATGCAAATTCTCCAAGTTCCCCGATTGGAGAATACTTTTTAAAAATTACTTCCCCATCTCTTTCTGTAAAAATTTCAAGAGGGTCTCCTTCACGAATTCTCATTGTCCTTCTTATTTCTTTGGGTATAACAACACGACCGAGGTCGTCAATTCTTCTAACAATTCCTGTCGCTTTCATAAAAAAAATACTCCTTTTGGTTTAATTTACAATGCTATTGTGTTCCAAAAGGAGTATTTTTATGTAAGGAAAAAGGTGGCAAAACCAGAGTAATTTAAATTTAAAAGAAAAGCTTTCTTTCCATTATTTCACGGGCTGAATGGTTTATTCCCAGATATATAAGCAAGCCTCCGATTAAAGCCAAAACCACCAGCGGATAAATTGACCAGCCCATAAAACGAAGATTAAATGTCATATCCATTAAAAACTCAATGAGAAGCATAAATCCGCCAAAAAGAACAAATGCTCCGCCTGTAATATACAGTTTTCCTTTTTTAAGATAATAAAACAGCGTTACCATAGCAGAAATAATTATACAAATTCCGCCCGTAACGGGAAATGCAAAAGTCAGAAACCAATCTCCATCCGTAACAAAATTGATATACATTAAATAAAGACCTGCTGAAAGAAATCCGCAAGGAACAAAAATTACAGGATTTCTTTTTTTAAACCAAAGAGGTAAGGCAAAAACTATGTATCCAACTCCGAGCGCTCCTGCAACAAAGCCAAACCACTCTAATTTCCCGTTTATTTGTATATCTGCCAAGAAGCATACTATTAGCGGAATTAAAAACATAATTATAATTATACCATTCAAAACTCTTGAATTTGATGTGGTTTTCGGTACTTTATTTTTTGGATATAACGGAGATACCACGGATTGTTTGATTTCAGGATGATAAACCGTTGTATTACACAATGGACAGTTATTTTCACTTTCAGCAAGCTTTACGCCACAATTTATACAATACATAATCTTCACCTTTCTTTTTGATTGCTTTCCACAGTTACGTGAAGTCCTAATTCGTGCAAAACGGCAAAGAAATGCCGTTCAAGCTCTGCATCTTTAATGTTACGGATAAAGTTGATATATACCGTATCATCGTAAGAGAGCATACCGCAGTTATACGGTGCTTCTGCCTGCACACCAAGAATAAAATCAAAACGCTCGATATAATCTTTCATTATTTGTGGAATTTTTATATTTCCTAAATTAGATAAAGCCAAGCAGGACTTTTTCTCCCCCACACTGTCAAAAACAGCTTTCATAACAGCATTTTTTATAGGTAAAGGGATAAGACGGACAAGTGGATTTCTTTCATCATTAACATTGGTTGCAATAACACCGCTCATATGCTTTGGCGTAATTTCCAGCCCCATTTTATGCTTTACTATTTTGCAAATTTCCTCAAAGGAATATTCACCAAGTCTGGGGTCAAGTTCAGGTATTGTGTACATTGCAAAGTTGCGTAATGTTTTACTCGGAAACAGTTGACGCAAGTTTACGGGTATAAGTACCTTTATTCTTTTTTGTTTTTTTATAATGGGATTCTTTTCCTTTTGAAGATTATAAAGTGCCATCATAGTTACCGCACTCATAAATGCTGTAAGTGTCGTATTGTATTTATGCGCAACATCTAATGCCTCATTAACAGACAAGGAAAAGCAGGTAAGGTTCAAAAATCCGTCGTTTAATCTTTCTCCCGTCATATGCCACGCATCAGTATCTTTCCGGCTTGAACGCACTTTTCCTGCATTTTTCAGGAAGCTGTCTTCCAGCTCTTCCTCCAACGGAGGTTCTTTTCTGTCTAAAATTCCGTCTTTCATAGGTATTGTGATACCATATTTCTGTTCAAGATATTCTGCCACAAGATTTTTGAGAAAAATCAACGCTCCCGTGCCATCAGTAAGTGAATGAAAAAATTCCACCGCAATACGCTTTCCGTAAACAATTACACGAAAAGCACATTTACGCATCTCTTCCTTATCCATATAAACAAGCGGATAACTATATTCATCTTTAATATCAGGTGCAGACTCAACCTGCTGCAAATAGTACCAGAACAGACCTTTTCGTAAGCGTGCTGCAATGGACGGAAAACGCTTAACACAAATATCAAGGGCAGATTTCAGCACAACTTTATCTACATCCTCTGTTAATGTCACAGACTGTCTGAAAACATTGCTCCAGTTTTTTCTTCTGGCTGCAGGATAGATTTTTGCCGCATTGTCAAGCCGTACCCATCTAAGAGTATTTTTAGTTTTTTCTTTCATAAGGATTTCTTCCTTTTTAACTTGTTGAACTTTCAACAAGTTTATCATATAATTTACAAAATGTCAAACAAAAACCGTGTTGGAATATCCAACACGGTTTTATACATTAAATCAGTTTTTAAGACTGTGCATAGGAGCAGGGATTCTTCCGCCACGGTTAATAAAATCAACACATCCGTATGGATTGACGGGCATTACGGGACCTGTTCCCAAAAGGCCGCCAAATTCTACCACATCCCCAACCTTTTTGCCTGGAGCGGGAATTATACGGAGTGCAGTTGTTTTGGTATTGATTACACCAATTGCAACCTCATCAGCTAAAATACCTGAAATTGTTTCTGCAGAAGTATCTCCCGGTACAACAACCATATCAATACCAACAGAACAAACACAAGTCATTGCCTCAAGCTTTTCAAGAGAAAGAGCACCGCATTTAACTGCATCAATCATACCTGCATCTTCACTTACTGGGATAAACGCACCGCTGAGTCCTCCTACATAGGAAGAAGCCATTACGCCGCCTTTTTTAACAGCGTCATTAAGAAGTGCAAGTGCCGCAGTTGTGCCGGGAGCTCCGCATTTTTCAACACCCATTTCTTCAAGAATATGGGCAACGCTGTCACCTATTGCAGGAGTAGGAGCAAGTGAAAGGTCAACAATACCCGCCTGCGCTCCCAATCTTTGCGCAGCTTCACCTGCCACAAGCTGTCCCATACGGGTAATCTTGAATGCGGTTTTCTTAATAGTATCAGCTACTACACCAAAATCTGCACCCTTTACCTTTTCAAGTGCCTTTTTAACAACACCGGGACCGCTGACACCTACATTTATAACACATTCTCCCTCGCCTGTTCCGTGGAATGCGCCTGCCATAAAGGGGTTATCCTCAACAGCATTTGCAAAAACGACGAGCTTTGCACAACCAAAACCGTCACGGTCAGCAGACATTTCAGCAGTTCTCTTTATGATTCTTCCCATATGGGCAACCGCATCCATTGAAATACCTGCTTTTGTTGAGCCGACATTTACGCTGGAACAAATCTTATTGGTTGTACAAAGCGCCTCGGGAATTGTTTCAATAAAGTCATACTCCCCTTTTGTATAGCCTTTTTGCACCAATGCAGAGTAGCCACCTATAAAATTAACTCCCGTTGTATCCGCTGCTCTGTCAAGAGCTTTTGCAAACTTAACATAATCACCGCAAGCAGAGCCTACAATTGAAATAGGTGTTACGGAAATTCGCTTATTTATAATCGGTATACCAAGTTCTTTTTCAAGCTGCTCACCAACAGGAACAAGTTTTTCAGCAAGGCGTGTAACCTTATCATATACCTTTTCAGACGCAATATTTGCATCCTGCCCGATACAGTCAAGGAGAGAAATACCCATTGTGATTGTACGAATATCAAGATGTTCATTGTCAACCATATTAATGGTTTCCATTATTTCAAAAGGATTTATCATATGTTTTCCCTCCTTATATTCTGTGCATAGAATCAAACACGGTTTTATGACGAACCTGTATTCTCTGCCCTATTTCTTCACCCAAATCCTTTAATTTTCCTACAATTTCATTAAAGGGGATTTTGGATGATTCCATATCCACTATCATAACCATTAGAAACTGATTATCATATGTAGTTTGTGAGATATCTATAATATTGATTTCATTTTCGGCAAGAAGTGCGCTTACTCTGGCAATAATTCCTACGCCGTCTTTACCCATAACAGTAATTACTGATTTCAATTAAAATTCCTCCCAACATAAAAAGCCATACCGTATTATAACACCGTATGGCCTTAATTTCAAGTGTATTTCTGTTATTTAACAGTATTTTTAAGTTCGTCAAGACATCCGCTGCATACATTTTTTTCGTGATACACGAAAATATTTTCTTTACTTCCGCAGAAAATACAGGTAGGATTGTATTTTTTCAGAACAATACTCTCACCTTCAACATATATTTCAAGCGGGTCTCTGAGATCGATACCCAATGTTCTGCGAAGCTCTATCGGGAGAACTATTCTTCCCAGCTCGTCAACTTTACGCACTATACCTGTTGATTTCATAATAATTTCTCCTTCCAATTTATTACATTTATACTATATCAAAAACCCGAGCAAAGGTCAACAGATAATCTGTTAATATTTTGTAAATTTCGACATATTTTTCATTTAAAATAAATTTGTACTGTTGCAATTTTCTTCGTAATATGTTATTATATTTTCATAAATTTTTTACTGTAAGGACAAAGGTTATGGCAACAAAAAAATCATTACTACCAATAATACCTGTAAGGGGTTTTGTAATATTTCCAAAGACGGTTTTTCATTTTGATGTAGCACGTGAAAAGAGCAAAAATGCTGTTCTCAAGGCAATTTCTGCAGACGGACTAATCTTCCTTGCGTCTCAGAAAAATGATTTAATTGAAGAACCCAAGGAAAGCGATGTTAATTTATTCGGTGTTATTGCAAAAATAAAGCAAATACTGAAGCTTCCCGATGGTTGTATAAGAATTCTCGTAGAAGGAATTTCCAGAGGAAAACTTTCAGGCTCTTTTGTAAAGGAAAGTCTTTACGAGGGTGAAGTTATATATAAAAACTCATCTGACCGTGATTTATCTGTTGAGGAGTATTCTGCATTTTTAAATCAGATTCACTATCTCATAAATGATTACATTGAGTTCAATCCCAAGCTTGCAACGGAGGAATTTTTAAAAAATCTCCCCGAAACAAACCCGTCAGAATGTTCAGATGCGATTGCCTCAAATCTGCTTCGCGACAACATTGATAAGCAGGAGCTTCTTGAAATCACAAATGTTAAGAAGCGTATTTTAAAGCTTATTGACATAATGACAAAGGAAGTCAAGATTTTAGATATTGAAAACATAATTGCCGCAAAGGTCAAACAGCAGATGGACGACCACAATCACGAATACTATCTTCGTGAACAGCTTAAGGCAATCACTGAAGAACTGGGCGATGACAAGGATGATGAAATAAGCGAGATTCGTGCAAGAATTGAAAGTAAGCCACTCCCCGAAGAGGTTTATACCAAAGCACTGCGTGAGCTTAAAATTTTTGAGAAGCTCTCTCCCACATCTCCTGAAAGCAATATAGCAAGAAATTATCTGGAACTGATTTGCGAACTTCCTTGGGAAACATACACGGAGGAAAACAGCAATCTTAAATCAGCAAAGGAGATTCTTGAGCGCGACCATTACGGACTTGAAAAGGTTAAGGAAAGAGTCCTTGAACAGCTTGCGGTTATAAACAGAAGCAAAAACACTGCGGGAAGTATATTATGTCTTTTAGGTGCACCCGGTGTTGGTAAGACATCTGTTGCAAAATCCATTGCGGAAGCTACCGGCAGAAAATATGTAAGGATAAGCCTTGGCGGAATGAAGGATGAATCGGAACTTCGCGGACACCGAAAGACATATGTTGGTGCAATGCCCGGAAGAATCGTAAATGCTCTTAAGCAGGCAGGCTCTTCAAATCCGCTGATTCTTCTTGATGAAATAGACAAAATCGGCTCAGACTATAAAGGAGACCCCTCGTCTGCTCTTTTGGAAATTTTGGATGGTGAGCAGAATGTTTCATTCAGGGATAACTATCTTGAGCTTGGGCTTGATTTGTCAAAAGTGCTTTTTATTGCAACCGCAAATGATATGTCAACCGTACCTGCTCCCCTGCACGACAGACTTGAGGTAATTGAGCTTTCAAGTTATACAGCAGAGGAAAAATTCAATATTGCAAAACAACATCTTATTCCTAAGCAATTAAAAAAGCACGCTCTTGAAAAAACTGACTTGAAGATTTCTGACAAGGTTATAAAAGAAATAATTGCTTCATATACTCGTGAGGGCGGTGTACGTAAGCTTGAAAGGGAAATTGCCACTATCTGCAGAAAAGCTGTTGTAAGACTTACCGAAAACAATGCTAAAATTTCTGTTACAGAAAATAATCTCAATGAATTTCTTGGTGAGAAAAAGTACACCGATGAAAAGCTTTCCTCTACTCCTGTTGTCGGCATAGTAAACGGACTTGCGTGGACTCAGGTTGGCGGAGAATTGCTTCAGTGTGAAGCTGTTGTACTTCCCGGAACGGGCAAAATCCAAATCACAGGAAAACTCGGAGATGTAATGAAAGAATCAGTTCAGGCAGCAATATCCTTTGTCCGCTCTATTTCAGGAAAACTTGATATTGAATCTAACTTTTATGAAAAAAAGGATATACACATTCACTTCCCCGAGGGTGCAGTGCCTAAAGACGGACCGAGTGCAGGAATAACAGTTGCCACAGCAGTTGCAAGTGCCCTTTCGGGTATTCCTGCCAGAAGTGACATTGCAATGACAGGAGAAATCTCCCTCCGAGGCAGAGTTCTTCCTATTGGCGGACTTAAAGAAAAAGCACTTGCCGCATACAGAGTGGGAATTACGGATATTATTATTCCCAAGGGAAACATTAAGGACATTCAGGATATTCCGCTGGAGGTACGGGATAAACTTACTTTCCATCCAGTTGAAAATTGCGAGGAGGTTTTCTCACTTGCACTTTGTTTCAAAGAAGCAAAAAAATCTAATAAAGAAAACATAAAGTTTTCAAACGAAAGGAGTTTGGAGCGTGAATATACACAATGTTAGTCTTACTATTTCCGCGGTTTCTCCAAAACAATATCCCGATACCGCATTTCCTGACATAGCATTTGCAGGGCGAAGCAATGTTGGAAAAAGCTCCTTTATAAATAAAATGCTTAACCGCAACAATCTTGCAAGAACAAGCTCCAAACCAGGAAAAACAGCAACAATTAACTTTTATAACATTGATGATACATTAAATTTTGTAGATTTGCCCGGATACGGATATGCAAAGGTCAGCAAGGACGAAAAGAAAAAATGGGGTAATATGATTGAAACGTATCTTGATACCCGTGAAACACTTGCTTGTACCGTGCTTTTGGTAGATGCCCGTCATAAGCCGACAAATGATGACCTTGTGATGCTTAATTACATCCGCGAAAGACACGGCTTTGCGTTTGTCGTTGCAACAAAGTGTGATAAGATTCCGAAAACCAAGCTCAATGACCATCTTGATGAAATTTATTACACATTGGAGCTTGAAGATGATGATATTATGATGCCTTTCAGTGCTGAAACAGGTATGGGCAGAGAGGACATTTGGGAAGCTTTCAAAGAATTGTGCGAAATTGAATAATACCACACAATTTGAAAAATATTATAAATGAGGTGTTAAAATGAAATTTGAAGGAACAAAAACAGAGCAAAACTTACTTGCAGCATTTGCAGGTGAATCACAGGCAAGAAACAAGTACACTTACTTTGCATCTGTTGCAAAAAAGGAAGGCTACGAACAGATAGCTGCAATTTTTGAGCAGACTGCAAACAATGAAAAGGAACACGCAAAGCTTTGGTTTAAGGCATTGGAGCTTCTTGGAAACACTTCTCAGAACCTCCTTGCTGCTGCCGAGGGTGAGAATTACGAATGGACCGATATGTACAAATCCTTTGCAGAAGACGCTGAAGCAGAAGGCTTTACAGAGCTTGCTGCACAGTTCAGAATGGTTGCTGAAATTGAAAAGTCACACGAAGAAAGATACCGTGCACTTCTCAACAATGTGGAAATGCAGAAAGTATTTGAAAAGGCTGAAGAAGCTATTTGGGAATGCAGAAACTGCGGTCATCTTGTAATGGGTAAAAAAGCTCCTCAGGTTTGTCCTGTTTGTAAGCATCCTCAGAGCTACTTTGAAATCAGAAAAGAAAACTATTAATCCTGAAAATTCAAAAATGCTGAATGATATTTTTATCATTCAGCATTTTTCTTATTCAAAATCATCAATTTTTCTCATTAACTCGCGGTTTCTTCTCTTTTGTGCATCGCGACGCTTTTTCCGAAGAATTCTTCTGCGCCTGCGTTCAAGAATTATAAATATGATTACAGCAACACCGATTGCAGCAAAAAGCCACGGGGATGTTACAAAGGCAATCATTTTATTAACGATAAAAGTGATTGGGTCAAGTTTGTAATTTTTTTCTGCCACTAAATTTATACTTCCTATGGATACCCCATTCATAAAATACTCTCTGCTTCCTATCACCTGGTCTTTTTCAACAGGAGCACTTATTGATTTTATGAGGTTGTCCTTAAAAGTAATTACCGCATTTTCTGCATTTTTATGTTTTATAACAGAAACTTTCTTTTCGGCTTTCAAGATCAGCTTTTTATCACGGCGGGTATTGGTTATACCTGTTTGTGCGATTACATCTCCCTCTTTTACAACAGTCTGTGTAACATAATTTGAAAAGACGTAATCAAACATATTTTTGCAGTCTGAAAAGCTTTGTGCTATGTTATCCTCTGTTTCTGCTTCAAATACCAATGCAAGAAGCGACATTCCGTTCTTTTCCGCTGAAGCTGCTATACAGCTCTTTGCAATGCCTGAATATCCTGTCTTAATTCCTGTTGCATTTTTATAGTAATAATCGTTTCTCAGTAAATTGCTGACAAAATGATTTTTGTTTATAACTTTTCTCGACGTTGAGCTTTTTTCAGTTGCAGGAACAATATACGACTGACACTTTACAATCTCCCTGAAAGTTTCATTCTCCATAGCCGTTCTCATAAGAACTGCCATATCTTCAGCCGTTGTATAATGACGTTCATCATGTGCACCTGTCGGGTTTGTAAAGTTTGTATTATCCATTCCCAATTCTTTTGCACGAGTATTCATAAGCTTTACAAATTCTTCTATACTGCCTGCTACTTTCTCAGTCAAAAGGTTTGTAGCATCAGATGCCGAAGAAAGCAGCATTCCGTAAAGAAGCTGACGCACAGTGAGCTTTTCGTCCTTTATAATTCCAAGCTTGTTATCTCCTGCAGGAACGTTTGAAACAGATGACTCACTGGCTGTAACAAGCTCCTCCAGATTGCATTTTTCAAGAACAATTAAGGCAGTCATTACTGTGGTAAGTGATGACGGGAAAACCTTTTCTCCTGCACTTTTGGAATAAAGAACTGCCCCTGTATTCATATCCACCAGAAGGACATGAGGGGATTTTGCAGTTATAGTTTCTTCCTGTGTGTTTTCCTGATTTTCTTGTGTGTTTTGTTGAACAGTGTTCTCCGGAGCAGCAAAAGCTGTTGCACAGGAAAACAACATTATTATTATCAACAATAAAGTAAATATTTTATTTCTCATTTGTTATTTATCCTTTTTCAAGCTTTTTACTGCGGCTAAAAAAGCCTCATCAGTTGCTATATCCTGATTTATGTCAGAATTTTTCAAGACGATATCCGGAGTGATGCACTCGTTTATCCACTTCCCGTCAGGAGTGAAATTCTTGCAGGTAGTTAATTTGAGTGCACCTTCACCCGGGTCCACGGGATTGAGGTAGCGTACCGTCTGGCTTACACCTTTGCCGTATGTCTTTTCACCGACTATTACAGCTCTTTCTCTTGCCTGCATAGAGCCTGCAAAAATCTCGGAAGCACTTGCAGAAGCTCCGTTTACGAGAACTGCCAAAGGAACCTCAGAGCTACCTTTCTTTGCAAGGTATTCCGTCTTTTTGCCGTTTTTGTCAACGGTATACATAATCACACCGTCGTCCAGGAACAAATCACAAAGATTTATAGCACTGTTAAATTCTCCGCCGGGGTTATTTCTTACATCAATAACTATCCCCTCTACACTGCTTTCAAGGTTTTGAACAATGCCTTCCAAAGCTTTTTGGGACTCGATTGTAAATCCCGAATACCTGATGTAACATATGTTGTCTATTATCCTATGTGTTACCTTGTACATATCGATTTCAGCACGGTGTAGTTTTACGCTGAATTCCTCACCGTTACGGATAAGAACAATCTCAATAGCCTTATCAAGGGGACTTTCAATGCTGATTCCTTTCATATAGAAAACTGCATCTGTCATATCGGTTGCCTTATATAGAGTGCCGTCAATTGATTTAATGAGGTCACCGCTCTTTATTCCTGCACGGTCTGCCGGAGAATCTTCAAATGCAGACATTACCTCAATATAACCTTTGTCAAAATTTGCAAGAACCTCTATCCCTATACCGATATAGTGCCCCTCTATCATCTGCATTGTTTCTTTTGCGTTTTCTTCATCATAGTATGCGGCATAGTCGTCGCCCAAAGCTTCAAGGATGCCGTTAATGGCACTTTCCTCGCATTTTTCAAAGCTAAACTCACCGACATATGAACTGTCGATAATTGACATAACCTTTTCCAATTTTTCAAATGGATAGCTATACTTTGACAAAATCCTTACCATTGAAAAAGAGCAAAGCGACAAGGTCAAAACAAAGGTTATTAAAATTGCAAGTATTATTTTTGTTTTGTTTTTCACTTAATAACACTACCCATCAATTAAATGTTATAAGTATTCGTCAGGGTCTATTGCTGAACCGTTAAGCCTTACTTCAAAATGAAGATGAGGTCCTGTAGACACACCGGTAGAACCGACTTTTGCAATTACCTGTCCTTTTTTAACAGTAGCACCATTTGATACAAGCAGAGTACTGCAATGTCCGTAAAGGGTGGTTATTGCCTTGCCGTTTTTAGTACCGTGATTGATAACAATACATTTACCGTAACCGCCGTTTGTCGTTGCTAATGTGACAACACCATCGGCAGCTGCTACAATATCAAGTCCGTATCCTGCTCCGATATCAATTCCCGAATGGAATTTCTTTGTTTTGTAGACAGGATGTATTCTGTATCCGTAATGACTTGTTACTCTGTGGCTTCCCGGAACCGGCCACAAAAATGCACCGCCTGTGTATTTTTTGCTGTTTCCGGACGAATCGAATGCATTTTTATTGCTGTTTATGAGCCTTTGCTCTTCTGCTTCTGCGGCTTCATAAATCTGCTTATATTTTTCTACATCTCTTGCAGCATCATCAAGAAGCACTTGCTTTTGTTTAAGTGCTGTGTTGAGAGATGCTCTCTTTCCCTCAAGATTAACTATGCCATCTTCAAGGGTGGTAAGATAATTTTCAAGAGTTTCTTTCGTTTCAGCTATTGTTTTCATTGTTTCATTCATTCTATTCAGAATATTTCTGTCATATTCCATAAGAAGTGAAATCATTTCAATTTTGGAAAGAAAATCGCTGAAATTTTTTGCACCGAAGAGAATTTCAAGGTACTTCACATCACTGTTTTCATACATTACCCTTGCACGGGAAAGAAACAGCCCTTTATAAAGAGAATACTCCGCCTCTGCCTCCACAAGTTCTGCCTGCTTGGTTTCAATATCCTTTTGTGTTGCGATTATACTTTCTTCCAGCTTTTTAATTTCATTCTCTGTATCTGAAATTTGCTTATCAAGAGATTTGTATTCTTCTAAAATTGTTTTATGCTTTGCCTCTGCATTTTGTTTGTCTTTCTTTGCCTGCTCTGATTTTTGCTTTGCAGCATCAATCTGCGTCTGCGTTGCCGCCATAACAGGCAATACGACTGATGCAACAATAGCCAATGCAACCATACCTGCACAGATAACAGCCAAAATGCGTTTTAATTTTTCACTTTTGTTTTGTCTTCTCACGGAGATTCCTCCTTATCTTATACCGCTTAAACCTTAAGGTATCTCTTAATTGAAAGTCCGCTTCCCGCTGAACCCATAAGAACGCCGAAAAGCGCCATACTGATTCCGAGAGGAAGAAGGCATTCCTGAAGAGGAACGAACTCAAACAGACTGATTACCGATGCTACTGTTGCAATGGCAGTATTGTAACCAAAGGCTATAATCAAAAACGAAACTGTAAATCCGAGCAGACCTATCATAACACCCTCAATTACAAACGGCATTCTGATGAAGTGGTCTGTTGCACCTACAAATTTCATAATATGAATTTCTTTTTCGCGGGCAAACACGCTGAGTTTTATAGTATTCTGGATGATGAACACCGCTATAAGAAGAAGAACAATCA
>JAZUPX010000073.1:0-4118 GCA_045605405.1 Clostridia bacterium | reverse complement strand
CTAAGTCCGCTTGGCCTCCGACTTATTTTTATTTTTTAAAAATCTTAAATTTAAAAGTGTATTTGTCAATACAGTGGCAGCATCTTGCTTTGGAGTGCTTTTGATTCATGCCAACAGCGATGTTATGCGTAAGTGGCTGTGGAATGATGTATTGAATAATGTTGAAATGTATAATTCTAATTTGCTTATAGTGCATGCTGTTGGAAGTGTACTTGCGATATATATCATTTGTACTGTGATTGATTATCTTAGAATCAGAATGCTAGAAAAACCATTTTTCAGATTTGCCGATGAATATATAGTGAAAATAGCAGACGGTTATATGAGTATTGAATCAAAATTATGCGAAAAACTCAATATTAAAGAAAAGTAATAATAAATAAACAAAAAAGGAATGTGAAAATGATGAAAGGTATTATTCTTGCAGGCGGTAAGGGAACTCGCCTTTACCCAATGACAAAAACCGTATCAAAACAGCTTCTTCCCATTTATGACAAGCCTCTTATTTATTATCCCTTGTCAACACTTCTTCTGGCAGGGATAAAGGATATCCTTATTATATCTACTCCAGAGGATACTCCCATGTATGAGAAGCTTTTCGGTACGGGAGAAAAGCTTGGAATAAACATTTCTTATAAGGTGCAGGATACTCCCAGAGGTCTTGCAGATGCCTTTATTTTAGGCGAAGAATTTATCGGGGATGACAGTGTATGTCTTGTTCTGGGAGATAATGTCTTCTACGGACAGAACTTTACAAAGATTCTCCGTGATGCATTGGAAAATAATAGCGGTGCCACAATTTTCGGCTATCCCGTAAGTGACCCCAGAGCATTCGGTGTTGTTGAATTTGACGAGGATTTCAATGTTGTTTCCATTGAGGAAAAACCGGAGAATCCCAAGTCAAAATATGCAGTCCCAGGTCTTTATTTCTATGATAATGACGTAATTGAAATTGCCAAGAATGTAAAACCCTCCGCCCGCGGAGAAATTGAAATTACAGCGGTAAACAATGAATATCTTAAGAGGGGCAACCTCAAGGTTAAACTCTTTAACCGCGGTATGGCATGGCTCGACACAGGCTCGCCCGCAGGTATGCTTCAGGCTAGCCAGTTTGTACAGACCGTGCAGAACGTTCAGGGTATGTATATTTCCTGCATTGAGGAGATTGCATATCGTCGTGGATTTATCACAAAAGAACAGCTTCAGGCAATCGGCGAAGAACTTAAGATGACAGACTATGGCAAATATATCCTTGAGATAGCAAAGGAGTAAGAACTATGAAAATTCTTGTTACAGGCGGTGCCGGTTTTATCGGCAGTAACTTTATATACTATATGCTTGAAAAACACCCCGGTTACAAGGTTGTTTGCCTTGATGCACTTACATATGCAGGCAATCTTGAAACCCTTCAGGAAGCAACGAAAAACCCTGACTTTAAGTTTGTAAAAGGTGATATTACCGACCGTGAAGCGGTAAGAAATCTTTTTGCCGAAGAAAAGTTTGATGTTGTTGTAAACTTTGCGGCAGAGAGTCATGTTGACAGAAGCATTGAGGAGCCTGAGGTATTCCTTAAGACAAATATTTTAGGTACACAGGTACTTATGGATGCCTCCCGTGAATATGATGTAAAGCGTTACCATCAGGTTTCCACCGATGAAGTTTATGGCGACCTTCCTCTGGACCGTCCCGAGCTTTTCTTTACGGAGGAAACTCCCATTCACACATCAAGCCCTTACTCTGCTTCCAAAGCGGCGTCAGACCTTCTCGTAATGGCTTATCACAGAACATACGGATTTCCGGCAACAATTTCCCGTTGTTCCAATAACTACGGTCCGTATCATTTCCCCGAGAAGCTGATTCCTCTTATGATAGCAAACGCCCTTGCGGACAAAGCTCTTCCTGTATACGGAGAAGGACTCAATATCCGTGATTGGCTTTATGTAAAGGACCACTGCAGTGCCATCGACCTTATCATCCACAACGGCAGAGTGGGTGAGGTTTATAATATCGGCGGTCATAACGAAAAGGCAAATATTGATGTTGTAAAGACAATTCTCAGGGAGCTTGGAAAACCCGAAAGCCTTATTACATATGTGACCGACAGAAAAGGTCACGATATGCGTTATGCAATTGACCCGACGAAAATACATAACGAACTTGGTTGGCTTCCTGAAACCAAGTTTGACGATGGTATTAAAATAACAATTAAGTGGTATCTTGATAACAAACCCTGGTGGGAAAACATCATCAGCGGTGAGTACAAGGATTACTACAAAAAAATGTATGAAAACAGATAATATTATGAAAAAAATTATTCTTATAGGCGGGGGGACTTTCTCCCCCGTTGTAATTGATGCAATACTTGGAAACGAAAAGTATAGGGACTATGAAATACAGGGCATTCTGGACGATAACGGAATATGCAGGATAAACTATGACTACCCATATCTTGGCAAGGTGGAGGATGCGGAAAAGTTTGCCGACAAGGACACGTTTTTCGTTATCTCAATCGGAAGTCCCAAGGCTCGCAAGAAAATTGCCGAGTCGCATCCGAATCTTAATTATCTTACGGTAATTGACAAATCGGCAAATATAAGTGCCAATGTAAAAATCGGGCAAGGCAGTATTGTCCTCAAAGGAACTATTATAAATGCCTTTGCCTCTCTTGGTAACCATGTTATTGTGAATTCAGGTGCAATAGTTGACCACCATTGTGTAATTGGAAATTACAGTCATATCGGTCATGGTGTAATTACGTGGGAATGTGCAAAAATAGATGAAGCACAGCACATTTTCCCCGCTACGGTTATTAAAGGCGAAAAGTTATAAGGAGAAAATGCAATGACTGATGCATTTAAAGAGCTTCTGTATATTTACGGTGATGCAATTTGCGGAAGAAAAAGTAATCTTCCCGAAAATTGCGACCGTGAGAAAATTGCAGAAAAAGCAATCGAACAGAATATTCTGCCCCTTGTGTACTTTAATATCTTCGGGGAAGAAACAAACAACAAGTATTACGCCCTTGTTATGCAATCTGTGGCAAATAACGAGAGGAGAATGTTTTTTCTCGGCAAGCTTTCCAGAGAGCTTAATTCCGCAGGAATAGAGCATTGCGTAATGAAAGGGATTTCTCTTGCGTCTATTTATCCTATGCCTGAATTGAGAATTTCAGGGGATGTGGATATTTTAATAAACCCTGCCGATGAGAAAAGGGTAATGAGCTTTTTGGAGGAGAGGAATTTTGTCGTAGCTGAAAGGGAGGAAAATGCCCAGAATTTTACGGCAAAGCATCCTAAAGCAGGACTTTTTGAAATTCATGTCAAGCTTTTTGACAGTGAATTTGACAAATATGTTCTCAAAGGAAAGTTCGGGGTTAAAGAGTCATATGATGTTATGACAACGCCCAACGGAAACTCTTTTAATATTTTAGGAAAAAACGACGGGCTTTACTTTGCGGCATCCCATATGATAAAGCATTTTGTAAAGGACGGTCTCGGACTCCGGCAGATTTCCGACTGGCTGTTATATGTGCAAAAATACCGTGATGAGGTTCAGTTGGACGGCTTTAACTCGGTAATAAAGGAGTTGGGGTTTGAAAAGTTTATCAATGCCATCTATTCCGTGGGAAATGAATATTTTAAAATGAATTTTGAAGCGGAATACGAATCTCCCGAAGATATACTTTCAGATATGGATGAGGGCGGCTCTTTTGGACATAACGACATTGACCGCAAAAAATACAAGGCAAGGCTTCTTAATAATCTGTACGGAAAAAGCGAAACCGAAATAACAAAAAATACAATTACAAGGGTTGTAAGATTAGCTTTTCCATCCAAGCGTTTTCTTGTGCAGAAAGGCTTTATGAAAGAAACAAACGGTGTAATGATGATTCCCGTAGGATGGATAAAGCGTTGGTTAGACGTTGTTTTTAAAGGAAAAATTAAAAAGATAAAATCCATTTCAGGTAAAAGTGAAATTAATGAGGAAAAACTTAAAAAACGTCGTGAAATATTAAGTGACTATAAATTTATGAAAAAAGACAGCAAGTAATAATTGAGGTGTTTTGTTTTGACAAAAGTATTGGTTTTAATGGGTGGTATATCAACTGAGAGAGAAGT
>JAZUPX010000072.1:0-2032 GCA_045605405.1 Clostridia bacterium | reverse complement strand
TGCAGTCGCTTCTGACCTCCAATGTGCCGCGGGAGGTAAGCTCCACGTTACGGAATGAAAGATAGCACTCAATATCTTCTTTTCGTGCATCTTCTCTCAGGAAATATTCCTTAATGGGAACAGGTTGGAAAACCTCATATTTCCCATCTCTGATGCGGTTGAACATACCTTTTTCAAGGTAGAAGTCTATAACATCGTCGGTACTTTCAAAGCTTCTGTCAATGCTTCCTGTAATTTCAGGGGAATTTCCGAAACCGCTTTTCTCCCACAGATAGTCACGGAAAATCCTCCAACCTCTGCCCTCGAAATCAGGGGAATTACCGAAAAGAAGTCCACGCACAAAATCCAGTTTGCAAAAGAGAGTATATGCACGGTGGACTTCCCCCAACCCAATATCAAGGTGTGTCTGTACCGATGACATAAAGGCAGGAAAATCGTTGTAGCCGTGGGTACCGGGGAATTTATGGAGATACTCCTGCACCATATTGTAGGTTGCAAAAGGCGTATGATTCACACTTAAATTTGAAAAGTTCGGGTTAGTACCACGGTCTGCAAGGGAATGGTTTTTCTGCGCAAGATAGTTTTGCACCATTTCATAATAGGAGTCAAAACGGGATTTTATATCTAAAAGATTATCACCATACATCATCGAAAATTCAAAATTATTATAGGAGTTATCAAAGCTGAGAGAGTCGCCCTTCTCGTTTTCCATAAAGAGCTTTTCACCGTTTACCCCATAAAGAACGCAGGAAAATCCTTTTTCTTCGATAAAATCCATAATGGAGGCGACAAACTTAGTGTCTACGTCGCCTCCATCACCATTTATCAGCGGAAATTCCAGTTCTACACCCACATTGCCAAGGGATTTCCCTGCAAAGGGTTTTATAAATCTGTCGTATACAATTTCACGCGGATTATTCATATTCTGTTACCACTCAAGAAGATTTGCCATATAAGCATCAAGTTCTTCAATCTTGATTCTCTTCTGCTCCATAGTGTCACGGTCACGAACTGTAACGGACTCATCCTCAAGTGTATCAAAGTCAATTGTGATACATACGGGAGTACCGATTTCGTCCTGACGGCGGTAACGCTTACCAATTGAGCCTGCATCGTCATATTCACAGTTGTACTTCTTGATAAGCTTCTGATATACTTCGTCAGCCTTTTCGCCAAGCTTCTTGGAGAGGGGAAGAATTGCAGCCTTAACGGGTGCAAGTGCAGGATGAAGACGGAGAACTGTACGAACATCTCCTTCGCCTACTTCTTCCTCGTCATAAGCTTCACAAAGGAACGCAAGAGCTACACGGTCTGCACCGAGAGAGGGTTCAACAACATAGGGAACATAACGCTCGTTTGTAATCTGGTCAATATATTCCATACTTTCACCGCTGTGATTCTGGTGCTGAGTAAGGTCGAAATCTGTTCTGTCAGCGATACCCCAAAGCTCGCCCCAACCGAAGGGGAACATAAATTCGATGTCTGTTGTAGCATTGGAATAATGGCTGAGTTCTTCGGGACTGTGGTCACGGAGACGGATGTTTTCCTCTTTCATACCGAGGGTAAGGAGGAAATCTCTGCAGTAATCCTTCCAGTATTTGAACCATTCAAGGTCTGTACCGGGCTTACAGAAGAATTCAAGCTCCATCTGCTCAAACTCTCTTGTTCTGAAGATGAAGTTACCGGGTGTAATTTCATTTCTGAAAGACTTACCAACCTGTGCAATACCGAAAGGAACTTTCTTACGGCTGGTACGTGCAACATTCTTGAAGTTTACGAAAATACCCTGAGCTGTTTCAGGACGGAGGTATATTTCAGCCTTTGCATCCTCGGTAACGCCCTGAAATGTTTTAAACATAAGGTTGAACTTACGGATATCTGTAAAGTTATGCTTACCGCAATCGGGACAGTTGATACCGTTTTCGTCAATGTACTTGAGCATTTCTTCGTTGCTCCAGCCGTCAACTACAATATCCTCGCCTTTTTCGTGGCAGAAATCCCCAATGAGCTTATCTGCACGGTGTCTTGCCTT
>JAZUPX010000071.1:0-1968 GCA_045605405.1 Clostridia bacterium | reverse complement strand
AAGGCTGTATGCAATATATTGATACATAAAATACTAATAGATGAATCAGGAAATTGCGAAGTCGTATGGAATATATAACAAAAATCTGTTAATCTATTGATTTGAAGCAGATTTTTTGTTATAATATAAAAAAAGAGTTTTGAAAGGAGTGAAGTCTATGTCAGATAAGATTTATACCGTTGATGATATTAAAACAGTTCTATTCCCTATTTTTAGTGATTATAGCGTAAAAAAAGCTATTCTTTTCGGTTCGTACGTAAAAGGAATGGCAAATTCAAAAAGTGATATAGATTTGCTTCTTGACAGCGGATTAAGAGGTTTAAGCTTTGTAGGTCTTATTGAGGATATTCGTACTGCACTTGACAAAGAAGTAGATGTTTTTGATGTTTCTCACATTGCACCTCAATCCCGAATATCGTCAGAAATTATAAAGGACGGGGTAACAATCTATGAAGAATAAAATTATAGTTGAAAAAATACTTAAATATATTCAAAAGGTTTTATCCTATGTTGAAGGAACAGACTACGAAAGCTTTGTCGAAAATACAATGCTTGTTGAAGCTTGCGTTTTTAATCTCGGGCAAATAGGTGAGCTTGCAAACAAAATTGACAAAGAGTTCGAGGCTCAACATAGTCAAATTCCGTGGAGAGTATTATACGGATTGAGAAATAAAATAGTTCACGATTATGAGGGTGTAAATCTAACTCTTATATGGGAAATCCTTGAAACTGATTTATCAGAGCTTAATAATCAATTACAAGAATTATATAATAAAATTTAGGTGCTGAAGACTTGCTTCAGCACCTTTGATATTTATAGGAAATCTGTTTGAATTAGTTAGCTTTGCTTCACCGAATCTCTGGAAGTGTACTACTTCACGAGCACGGAGAAATTTTATAGGCTCAATAACATCGGGGTCATCTGCCAGTCTAAGGATGTTATCATAAGTCGCTCTCGCCTTCTGCTCTGCGGCAAGGTCTTCTGTGAGGTCTGCAATAACATCTGCTTTTGACTGGATATAAGCTGCTGTCCAGGGGACTCCTGCTGCGGAAGCAGGATAAACAGCCGTATTATGGTCTACAAAATACTTATCAAACCCTGAAGCTTTGATTTCCTCTTCTGAAAGGTTTCTTGTAAGCTGGTATACAATTGTTCCGACCATTTCAAGATGTGCAAGTTCCTCTGTTCCAATATCGTTCAATGTTGCCTTTGTTATTTCATTAGGCATAGCAAACCGTTGGCTAAGATACCTCATAGAGGCTCCCAATTCTCCATCAGGTCCACCATACTGACTCAGAATGACTTGTGCCATTTTAGGATTTGGGTTTTTAATCTTGATAGGAAATTGAAGTTTCTTTTCATAAATCCACATAATTTAGCTCCTTTCTTTTTCCCATGTCCACGGATTTTTTGACCACTGCCACGGGATAGTAGCAGGAGTTGATGTTGCTGTTAAAGGACCATATTTTCCCTCAAATTCTGCTTTGAGTTTTTTAGACTCTTCAACAGTTTTTACATAAAGTTTTAGTGCTCTTTCACATCTTGGATGTGTGTTAAGATACAGCTGTAGGTCGTATGCAAAAAAATCAGTTTCCTGTATCTTTTTCAAAAGTTCATTACGGGAGTTGGTATTACATTCCATCATAAAGCCTTGCCACCTTCCCTTTCGCGAAATTCGTTACCATAGACACCATATGGTTTGTTAAGAGACGGAAATACTGTGCCTACTTTCAACGCCTTTTCTTTACTGTAAGGTGTTTCGTACGTCTGGTAAGGTACATAGGCATACGCAAGAGGCATATCGTCAATTGAATAACATTTGTTCGGTGTATCATAAGGAATTATCTGAATATCAAGCAAATCTTTCATATTTACCATCCTTTCGTTTTATAATTGAGGTGTTATCCCTCCCTATTATATTATTCTTTACGACAAATTTTGTGCTTTTTCTAACGAAAAACACCCCG
>JAZUPX010000070.1:0-11926 GCA_045605405.1 Clostridia bacterium | reverse complement strand
CCGATAACTTCACGGATTTTTTCAACGTCAATCTTAAACTGAATAATTTTAGGCGCATATTTTGACAAATGGTCTCTTGATTCAGGAATTGCCTTAAGCATAACTTCGTCTAAGATATAGTGACGTGCCTGCTTTGTCTTTTCGAATGCTTCTTTTATAATTTCAGGTGTTAAACCATCAATCTTGATATCAACCTGAATAGCTGTAATACCGTCTTTTGTACCTGCTACCTTGAAGTCCATATCACCGAAGAAGTCCTCACGACCCTGAATGTCAACCATTGTGATGTAACGGTCGCCCTCGGTCACAAGACCACAGGAGATACCTGCAACGGGTGCCTTAATCGGAACGCCTGCATCCATAAGTGCAAGTGTGCTTCCGCAGATACTACCCTGAGAGGTAGAACCGTTGGAAGAAAGAACCTCAGATACAAGACGGAGTGTGTAGGGGAATTCCTCTGTTGAGGGAATAACGGGAACGAGAGCCTTTTCAGCAAGTGCACCGTGACCGATTTCTCTTCTTCCTGGGCCGCGGCTTGCTCTTGTCTCGCCAACGGAGTAGGAGGGGAAATTATAGTGGTGCATATATCTCTTTGTTTCTTCGTCGTCAATACCGTCAAGAAGCTGTTCCTCGGAAACCATACCGAGAGTACAGGTTGTAAGTACCTGTGTCTGTCCGCGTGTGAACATACCGCTTCCGTGTGTACGGGGAAGAAGACCAACTTCAGATGCGAGGGGACGGATGTCATTAAGACCTCTGCCGTCTACTCTCTTACCGTCGTCAAGAATCCAGCGGCGAACAACGTATTTCTGGAGTTTATAGAGAGCTTCATCAATTACGGATTCCATTTCGGGGAATCTGTCTGCGAGTGCTTCATGTACAAATGCGTAAACTTCCTTAAGGTTTTCTTCACGGATGTTCTTGTCATCTGTGTCAAGGGCTGCTCTTACCTTTTCGATTGCAATTTCCTTAACTGCTTCGTAAATATCTGTGGGAACTTCCATATGCTCGTAATCGAACTTGGGCTTGCCGATTTCTGCCTGAATAGATTCGATAAATTCACACATCTTGGAAATTTCTTTGTGTGCAGCCATAATACCCTCAAATACGAGGTCTTCAGGTACCTGATTTGCACCTGCTTCAATCATATTAACCTTTTCCTTGGTACCTGCGATTGTGAGGAACATCTCGCTCTTGTCACGCTGTTCCTTTGTGGGGTTAACAACAACTTTTCCATCAACAAGACCAACTGTTGCACCTGCGATAGGACCTGCAAAGGGAACAGAAGAGATAGAAATTGCAATAGATGCACCTATCATAGCTGTTACAACGGGGTCATTATCGGGTTCAACACTCATAACTGTTGTTACAACTGCAACATCGTTACGAAGGTCCTTGGGGAAAAGAGGACGGATGAGACGGTCGATACATCTTGAAGCAAGGATTGCCTTTTCAGTAGGACGGCCCTCTCTCTTTAAGAAGCTGCCGGGGATTTTACCAACAGCATAAAGCTTTTCTTCATAATCTACTGCCAGAGGGAAGAAATCAACGCCCTCTCTGGGCTTTGCAGAAGCTGTTGCTGTTGCGTGAACAACAGTTTCGCCGTAGCGAACAAGACAGCTACCGCCTGCAAGCTGAGCCATTTTACCTGTTTCAACAACAAGGGGTCTGCCGCAGAACTCTGTTTCAAAAGTCTTAAACATAACTATACCTCCAAATAAAATAAATTTTGTTCGAAAGGGTAGTCGTTTATCACTTAATAAAAAGAAATAACTTGTCCGTTTTCTCTCTTTATTAAGTGGTAAACACTAAGCGTAACCGCCCTTTCGATAACCACTGTGATTAAAACTCTCGACCTTAATATGTCGGAGAAACGCGAGCCTCTCCGACATATACCAATCAAGTTTGATTTTTGCGAGATTACTTTCTCAGACCGAGCTTTTCAACGATTGCACGGTAACGGTTGATGTCAACCTTTGTAAGGTAGTTAAGAAGACCTCTTCTCTGACCAACCATCTTGAGAAGACCGCGTCTTGAATGATGGTCCTTCTTGTAAACCTTGAGGTGCTCGTTAAGGTGATTGATTCTCTCTGTGAGAATAGCAATCTGAACCTCGGGAGAACCTGTGTCACCCTCGTGAAGCTTGTACTGATCGATAATGCTCTGCTTTGTTTCCTTTAACATAGTAAAGAAACCTCCTATAAATTTATTTGACAAAACCTCCGAGTTCCAAGATAAGGGTTGGAGAAACCGCAAACCATAGTAACCGGATAATATGCCGTCTATCATCTTAACACAAGAGTATAATTTTGTCAATAGTTAAAATTCATTTTTCCTTTTTGACGAAATTGAGTGGGATAAGGTCCTCGTCAAGAGAGTGCATTGTGTAGCCCTCCGTCCGCAGGATTTCAAGTAAATCGGGGAGAAGCCGTGCGGTGCTTTTTCTGTCGTGAAGAAGTATCACAGGGCAGCCCTTGCATTTTTTTAGGTCACGGCGGAGATTTGACATAATCTTTTCGGGAATTATTTTTCCTACGCTGTCACGGGGGTCCACATTCCAGTCCCACAGAATATATTCGTTCTCCTCAAGAATTTCAGCCTGCTTTTTTGTAAGGCGGTATCCCGAGCCATAGGGAACGCGGACAAGCTTTATGTCCTCCCCCAGAAGATTGTAAAGAGCCTTGTTTGTTTTCTCCATTTCTTCCAAAGGAGAGGTGGGGGTATTATAAATTGCTTCGCTGTGGCTTACCCCGTGAAGCCCGAGGGCATTTTTGCTGTAATAAATCTGCTTTATAAAATCAGGGTATTGTATTATTCTTTCCTCCAACACGAAAAAAGTTGCCTTTGCCCCGTATTCGTCAAGAGTTTTCAAAATATCGGGCGTGTTTAATGTAGGCCCATCGTCAAATGTGATATAGGCTATCTTTTCCGTAGGCTCTTTAGCAAAAGCGTATTGAAGAAAAAGAAAAAGCGGCAACAGGAGAGTTGCCGCCAGAATATACTTTACGCGGTTTTTTTTCATGTTCAGCACCTCTTATAAAGCATATTTCAAAGAACTCTGTTTTATGCTTCCAGAGAAATTGCGTGGGAAATTGACGGAATGCTTTCGCCCTGCATTGTGGAGGTGGGACTCATTAGTGCACCCGTTGCAGCAAAAAGAACACGGCGGAGATTACCCTTTCTCATTTCGGGCAAAATATATCCGCACAGCATTGATGCGGCACATCCGCAGCCGCTTCCTCCTGCATGGGTATCCTGAGTTTTCTTGTCAAAAATAAGCGCACCGCAGTCGTTATATTTTCCAAGAGTATCAATCTTGTCGCGAAGAAAAAGCTCCTCTGCAATGCTTTTCCCGATAAGCCCCAAATCCCCAGATACCACAAGGTCATAATAGGAAAAATCCCTGCCCGTAGCATCAAAATGTTTTTTTATGGTATCTGTAAATGCAGGTGCCATTGCAGCACCCATATTACCGATGTCCTTAATTCCCATATCGACAATTTTTCCGCAGGTAACACAGTCTACGAAAGGGCCGTCGCCCTCGCTTCCCAACACTACACTTCCGCTTCCCGTTACGGTCCATTGTGCGTTGGGAGTCCGCTGACCGCCGTATTCGAGAGGTGTACGGAATTGCTTTTCTGCGCTGCAGAAATTACTGCTTGTGGCACAGAGAATCCGCTTTCCGCCGCCTCCTCCGAGAATCAGGCTTCCCAGAAGCATACTTTCAGCCATTGTAGAGCAGGCACCGTAAATTCCCAGAAAGGGAATACCCAGACTTCTTAATGCATATCCCGAGGAGGTACATTGGTTAAGCAGGTCGCCCGACAGGGAAAAATCAATATCCTCCGCCCTGAATCCGCCCTTTTGCAAGGTAAGACCTACGCTTCTGCGGAGGTTTTCGCTTTCTGCTTTTTCCCAGGTTTCCTGCCCAAAGTAGGCATCTTCCTCCACCTCATCAAAATATTTTCCGTAAGGTCCGTCCCCCTCTTTTTTTCCCACAACGGCAGAAAATGACAGGACAGAGGGCCTGTTATCGAAAACAACTGTTCCGTTTCCAAGATTTTTCATTGTGTCACCTCATAAAAAGAATATATATAATACCTGCAATTACAGATGAAAGTGTCCCATAGACAATAACGGGGCCTGCAACCGTAAAAATTTTTGTGGCAGTACCGGGGACCATTCCCTCGGACTTAAATTCCATAGCAGGAGAGGTAACGGCATTGGAAAAGCCCGTAATCGGGACAAGGGTGCCTGCACCGGCATATTTTCCTATGCGGTCAAATATACCGAAAGCCGTCAGCACCGAAGCGATAAAAATCAGAGTAATTGCCGTTGCACTTCCTGCCAACTCCTTGCCAAATCCTGCAGAAAGGTAGGTTTTTCTGAAAATTTCCCCCAATGTGCAGATAAGACCGCCGACAAAAAATGCACGGAATGTATCCTTTATAATAGGAGATTTCCCTGAATGTTTTTCCACAATTTTTTGATATTCTTTCTGTGTCAGCATAAAAATCCTCCTTTATATAAGCGTTACCGCACTACTGATTTCAATGCTTTCCTTTACAGAAACACGGAGCATATATGCACATAAAAACGCAATAACGATTAAAACAATTTTTAATTTTTTCATGAAATTCACTCCTTCGCTCATTTATTTTTCCCAATAAAAAAAGAAATTCTTATTTTTCAAAGAATTTCTTTTTGGTAATTTTTTACTTAAATTTTTTGCCTATAATCGGTATCTGTGCAAGTTCCTCTCTACTGAATACACGGAAAACTCCAATAAGGGAGAGATAAACCGCGCTTACAAGCACTATTGTAAAGAGCGTTGAGAGATAAACCGGCAATATTGCGATAAACAGCTTGTAGACAAAAAGGGCAACTCCGCCCATTATAAGTGCCGCAAAAAGCGGTTTTAAGAAGTATTTCCCCAAAGGAAGCTTCATAGGGAGATTCTTCCTCAGCACATAGAAACTCAGGAAAAATGCGGTTGCCTGACAGACAATACTTCCTATCGGTGCGCCGTAGATATTGATTTGTGGAATCGGAATGAGGATGATGTTAAGGATTACCTTTAAAATACCGCCGCACAACACACTCAGGGCAGGAACAAAAATTTTCCCCATACCCTGAAGCGAGCCGTAAATTGTCTGGCTCAGTGCCGCAAAAAATACGGTGGGGGCAACCATTGTGAAAAGGAGTGCGCCTTCGGAAGCATTGGGATAAATTGTCTGAAGAATAGGCCCTGACAAGACCATGTAGCCGATGGTACAAGGCAGTGCAACAATTGTAGAGATAAGCAGGGAAAAAGAAATTTTTTCCTTTGCTGTGTCAAAATCCTTTACTGCAAGAGCACCTGCTACCGTGGGAACAAGCACCGTGGAAAATGCCGTGTTAATTGCAAGGGGAAGATTTATAAGAACATCCGTCTTGCTGAGAATACCGCTTAACCTAACTGCTTCGTCATCAAGAGCTATGCCCGAAAAGACTCCGCTAAGGGCTATTTTTACACCGTGGACAACGGTGACAATATCTACTATTCTGTTAAGAGATGCAACAATTGCTCCGAGGGAAATGGGAATTGAAACCCACAGAATCATTTTTGCAATTTTCGGTCCTGTTCCCTGAATTTTAACAGACGGTGCGGCAGCAATTTTCTCCTTTATATCCTTTCTGTTGGAGGCGTAGAATATAAAGAGGTACATACAGCTTAAAAATGTGGAAATAGTTGTTGCCAGCGTTGCACCTGCCGCCATATACTCAGGCTTTTGTCCCACCATTGCAATAACAATGAGAATTGTTGAAAGACTTTTTAAAAACTGCTCCAACACCTGACTTGTGTTGGTGGCTTTCATATTGTGCTGACCTGCAAAAAATCCGCGGATAACACTTGACACCGATACAAAAATCAGTGCAGGGGATAAAACACGTATGGTATACACTGCGGGGGGCGCATCAAGTATATTGGTGGCAATAAACTGTGCTCCAAAAAACATAACTGCCGCAAAAAATGTACCCACAATAGAGAACAGAACAAGTGCCACTCGGAAAATCCGCATTGCACCCTTGTAATCGTCAAGCGCACATCTTTCCGACACAAGCTTGGAAATAGCATTGGGAATACCTATAGAGCTAATGGCAAGGAGCAGGGTGTATATCTGGAAACCGAAATTGTAGTACCCGTTTCCCATATCCCCGAAGCCGTCAATGTTTGTTATTACCATACGGTACACAAAACCAAGAAGCTTCACGGCAACCTGTGCAAATATAATCGCTATTACATTTTTAATAAAGGTTGGTGCTTTTTTATTTTTAACCATATAAAAACATCCCTTATCTTTTTACATCTTCTTTAAAATTATAGATTGCTCTTTCTCCACCTACAAGTCTGGGACGGGTTTTTGCACAGATGATAGGTGCTTCGCCAATCTTTTTAACGGAAAGTCTTACGGGGACGCACACCCTTTTAAGGTGCATACCAATAAGCGTTCCACCAATGTCAATTCCTGCGTGCCCCTTGATTTCTTCAACCACAACGGGGCTCTCAAAGCCTTTATAGGTCGCAGTTGCAAAGGAACCGCCTGCCTTTGGATGGGGAACCACGCACACCTCTTCAAGGTTATATTTTTCCATACATTCTCTTTCTATAACAAGGCTTCTGTTGAGGTGTTCACAGCACTGTGCAGCAAGGAAGATACCCTTTTCTTTTAAAACGGAATAAATTCCGTCAAAAAGTGCCTTGCCGACCTCTTCGCTACTGTTAGTGCCTATTTTTTCGCCTCCAACCTCGCTGGAGGAACAACCAACAACAAAAATATCACCTTTTTTAAGGCTTGCGAGGGCTACAAGTTCTTCCGCAGCCTTGCTTGCCTGTGCTTTAATTTCATTTAACATATATATTCAAAACCTTTCGTTTTTATTTACGCTAAAGATTATTATATATCACTTTTGAAAAAATGGCAATACCAAAGTTTTTTGTACATATATTATTCCGAGGTGATTTTATGCAGAATGAAGAAGCAATGTGCTACATAACCTATGCCGTACCAGCAAGACTGATCCCGAATCTTCCCTTGGGAGAGAGAGTTATGCCGATAGAAAATGTGCAGAAAGAACCGCCAATGCTCTATCCCGAGGGGTTTATGCCTGACTGGTTTTTAAATGGAAAATTTCCCGAAGATGAAGAATAAAACATAACTCCGCAGAGTTTGTACTCTGCGGAGTTATGTTTTAATTTTTCGCTATAAACTCAGACATAATCCTCGTCGCTGTTCTCACAGACTCAAAACAAATCCCTGCGTGACCGCTTCCATGTACGGGTGGGGTATTTTTTGCATCAGGGGAAGAGAGAAGCTCACGGCAGATAATTGTGCCGTGCTCCTTTTTAAATTCCTCCGCCAATTCCTGCACACGGCTGTACAGAAGCTTTTTTGCCTCTCCGTCTTCTGCATTGTCATATCCGTAAAGGGTACTGAGCACCATAAACATACCGCTTACGGCACCGCACACCTCACGGAGTCTGCCCATACCGCCGCCAAAAGCAGAGGACATCTTAAAGGCTGTCTTTTCGTCAATGCCCATTTCCTCGTGAAATGCCGCAAAAACCGACTGAGCACAGTTGTACCTCTCGGTAAAATATTTAAGTGCAAGTTCTTCATGTTTGTTCATTGGTAGTCACCTCAAGATAATTATAACACGAAAGCAGTTTTTTTGCAACCAAAAAGGGAATCCAAGTGTTCGGATTCCCTTTGATGTGTTTAAAAAGTTTTTTAGCAAACGCCATATGCAAGCATAGCTTCCATAACTTTCTTAAAGCCTGCAATGTTAGCACCTGCAACAAGGTCATAGCCAAGGCCGTATTCTTCTGCAGCATCTGCGCTAACCTTATGGATGTTTGTCATAATACCCTTAAGCTTTTCGTCAACTTCTTCAGCGCTCCAGCTGTAACGCATAGAGTTCTGAGCCATTTCGAGTGCAGATACAGCAACACCGCCTGCATTAACAGCCTTGGAGGGTCCTACGATAAGACCGCTTTCCTTGAGAAGTGCAACAGCTTCGTTTGTTGTGGGCATATTAGCAACTTCGATATAGTACTTTGTACCGTTAGCAATAATCTTCTTAGCTTCTTCGATACCGATTTCGTTCTGTGTAGCACAGGGCATGCAGATATCTGCCTTAACACCCCAGGGCTTTTCACCTGCAAAGAACTGGCAACCGAACTTTTCAGCATAATCCTGAGCACGGTCGCGACCGGAAGCTCTCATTTCAAGCATATAGTCAATCTTTTCCTGAGTTGTTACACCGTCGGGGTCATATACATAACCGTCGGGACCGGAAATTGTGATAACCTTACCGCCGAGCTGAGCAACCTTTGCAGCAACACCCCAAGCAACATTACCGAAGCCGGAGATTGCAACTGTCTTGCCCTCAATTGTTTCACCAAAATGCTTAAGCACTTCGCAAGCGTAATATGTAGCACCGTAACCTGTTGCTTCAGGACGGATGAGAGAGCCGCCGTAGGAAAGACCCTTACCTGTAAGAACACCGTTTTCCCAGCATCCCTTGATTCTCTTGTACTGACCGTAAAGGTAACCGATTTCTCTTGCACCTACACCGATATCACCTGCAGGAACGTCAACGTCGGGACCGATATGACGGTAAAGCTCTGTCATAAAGCTCTGGCAGAAACGCATGATTTCGCCGTCAGACTTACCTCTGGGGTCGAAGTCACTACCGCCCTTACCACCGCCGATGGGAAGACCTGTAAGGCTGTTCTTGAATGTCTGCTCGAAAGCAAGGAACTTCATGATAGAAAGGTTAACGGAAGGATGGAAACGAAGACCGCCCTTGAAAGGTCCGATAGCACCGTTGAACTGTACACGGAAACCGCGGTTAACCTGAACGTTACCGTTATCGTCTACCCACGGAACACGGAATATAATCTGTCTTTCAGGCTCAACAAGTCTTTCAAAAAGACCTGTCTTAGCAAGCTCAGGACGCTGTTCAACAACGTGTTCGAGAGATTCAAGTACTTCTGTAACGGTCTGGATAAATTCAGGCTCGTTAGCATCTTTCTTCTTAACGTTTTCCAAAACGCTGAGTAAGTATTCGTTTTTCATAATAAAAAACCTGCAATTTTACAAAATTCTACATTAGCAATATTATAACACCGTGAAAAAATGATGTCAACATATTTTTACTGTTTGAAATCCATGCATATTCACGATTTTTGCTTTTTTATTTAATTTCAACCACGGTTACGCCTGCCTCACCCTCTCCGTATCGGCCGGGGCGGAAGCTTTTTGCATGGGGATGGTGTCGGAGCATATCGGTAATGGCACTACGAAGTGCTCCTGTACCCTTGCCGTGAATAATGGTAACTGTTTCAAAATGCGAAAGTGCCGCATCGTCAAGATATTTGTCAACAAGAAGGAGTGCATCATCAACGGTTTCACCGCGGAGGTCAAGCTCCATCTTCACATCGCTGTACATACGGCTTTCGCTTGAAATGTAGCTTTGTGCCTCTTTCTTCTTTTTCTCTTCCTTGGCAGGAGCAAGGGAGTTTACATTGGTTTTTATCTTGAGTATTCCAACCTGCACCGTAAGGTCGCCCTTTTTGTCGGGGAGAGTCAGGACATTGCCCGTGGAATTCATAGTAGTAACCTCTACCACCTGACCGAGCGTAATTTTCTTAGGGTCAAGACGGTTTTTTGACTTATTTTTAAATACATCCTCGCTGAGCTTACCCTCAGCTCTGTCAAGTCCCTTTTTCAGCTCACGCCTGCCCTCTTCAATAGCGGCACGGTTATTGCTTGCCGATTCTTCAAAGAGCTTCTGCATCTTTTTAACGATTTCATCGGCTTCCTTTTTCGCCTGCTCATATATCTTTTTCGCATCACGGCGGGCATCATTAAGAAGCTTTTCCCTCTGTGCCTTGATACGGCTTCTTTCCTTTTCAGCCTCCTGCTTCTGGGCAAGGGACTGTGCCTTGGCTTCCGTAGCTTCATCCAATTCCTGCTGTGCTTTTGCGCGGTGTTCTTCAAGGGAGGTGATTACATCTTCAAAACGGGTGTTTTCTCCGTCTATAAGTTCCCTCGCACGGTCAATAACATCATCAGACAGGCCAAGCCTTTTTGAAATGGCAAAGGCATTACTCTTTCCGGGCACACCGATAAGAAGCTTATAGGTGGGGCGAAGTGATGCTACGTCAAACTCGCAGGCGGCATTTTCAACACGGTCGGTTGAAAGTGCATACAGCTTGATTTCACTGTAATGAGTGGTTGCGGCAACCTTTGCTCCAAGGCTTCTTGCCCTTTCCAAAATGGCAATGGCAAGTGCCGCACCCTCCGTCGGGTCAGTACCCGAACAAAGCTCGTCAAAAAGAATAAGGGAATTGTAGTTTGCATTTTCGAGAATTTTTATAATGTTTGTCATATGTGCCGAAAAGGTACTGAGTGATTGCTCAATTGACTGCTCGTCACCAATATCGGCAAAAACGCTGTCAAATACGGAAATCTGACTTCCGCTTCCCGCAGGGATTGCAAGTCCCGATTGTGCCATCAGGGTGAAAAGCCCCAAAGTTTTAAGTGAAACGGTCTTACCGCCTGTGTTGGGACCTGTTATCACTAATGTGTCAAAATCTTTTCCCAGATATATGTCTGTGGGAACGACCTTTTTTTCGTCAATAAGCGGGTGTCTACCTTTTTTTATATTAATAATTCCGTCGTGGTTAAGCTCCGGAACGGAAGCATTCATCTTCCGTGAAAGCTTTCCCTTGGCAAATGCAAAGTCAAGGTCGATTATGGTCTTGTAATTTGTTGATATACCGTCTGCAAATTCGCTGACAAGGGCAGAAAGCTCCATAAGGATTCTTTCAATCTCGTCCTTTTCCTGAGAGTGAAGCTCGCGGAGTTTGTTGTTTATCTCAACTGCCGCCATAGGCTCAACGAAAAGAGTTGCCCCGCTGGCACTACTATCGTGTACAACACCGGGAACCTGTCCCTTGTGCTCGCTCTTGACGGGGATAACGTATCTGTCACCGCGCATTGATACAATCGGCTCCTGCAGAAGATTTGCATAGGAGGGTGAGTGTACCATATCATTTAAGACATCACGAATTTTAGAGTTAAGAGAGCGCATTTTTCTGCGGATTGCAAGAAGGTCAGGGGATGCATCGTCAGCCATTTCCTCATCACTTAATATTGCAGAAAAAATAGCATTTTCCAGTTTTTTGTTTTCTGTAAGTGTAGAAAAAAGAGTGTTTAAAGTCGGGAAAAGATCGCTGTAACCGTCCTCCTCAAAATAGCGGATAAGTCCCCGTGCCATACGGAGCGTATGCCCGATTGCGAGAAGCTCGCTCATAGAAAGTGTGCCGCCTGCGGCACTTCTTTTTGCCGCACCCAGAACATTTCTGACAGGGCTTATGGGCGGAGTGCCTTCTTTTATAATAAGATTCTCTGCCTCGCTTGTAAAGGAAAGAAGCTCTCTTGCCTCGTAGATATTTTCCACAGGCAACAATGCGCCGCAGCGCTCACGCGTCTGGGCGCATACTGCCTGTTCTTTAAGCATTTCACGTATTGAATTGAATTCAAGAACTCTTAATGTGCGGTCATCCATTGGGTATCAGTCCTTTTTATAAAAGGTGTTTTTCGAAAATTTTTTGCAAGAAATTGCAAGTATTTAATCGGAGCCGATTAGGGGCGTGCCATTTTGAACGCCAAAATGGCGAAAAGCGGTGGGGAATCGGAACCCCCGCGTTTTTGGTACTTTTGGCTCCCAAAAGTACACCGTCCCCTGCGACTCCGCAGAAGGTTTTGTACTTTTTTAAAAAGTTTTGACAATTTAAAAAGCTTGAGTTTATCAGTTTATTTTAATATGCTGGGGAAGTCCATTCGCTGTAAGCTGTGAAAGCTCGCCCTCGATA
>JAZUPX010000069.1:0-5934 GCA_045605405.1 Clostridia bacterium | reverse complement strand
CGTGTTGTTTCGTGCTGACCGCTGCCGAAAGTCATTCCAGGGTCAATGTTAAATACAATTTTTCCGTCAGAATCTGGAATGGTCTCCCATTCGGGCTTTATAACAAGTCTGTCACCGACATAAATGGGTTTAAAATACTGTTTCCAGTTATTTTCCCAGTCCTCTTCCCTGCAGGAGTCAATTTCCACCCTGAGAGAACCGAATATGCCGTCTGCATCAATGCTTTTGAAAGAAATGAGGTCATCACGGACAGTAGAAAGCTGGTTGTGACCTGTTTCGTTGTCACTGAGATATATTTTGACACGGGTTTCTCCGTTCATTTTTTCACGGAGTTCCTCATCAACATAATCCCAGTACTGCTTATTATTTTCAAGGAAATCCTCAAAATCATCCTTGTCGACAATTTCAAGTCCCGTTACACCGAGATTATACAGTCTGCCGCAAAGAGGGTCTATCCCCTCGGGAGTTGTATATATGCTTACCTCAAGCCAATCCATAGTCATATTTCCTTTCAGTTATTCTTGAAATAATCCTTTAATTTCTCGGAAAATTTCTTTCGCTGATTGTAATTTTTATCATTACTTTCCTTGGCGAATTGCTCAAGTATATCACGCTGTTTAGAGGAAAGATTCTTGGGAATCTCCACAATTATACGGACATACTGGTCGCCCCTTGCACCGCCGCGGATTGAGGGAATACCTCTGCCCTTAAGTCTGAATTTCGTTCCGTGCTGAGTACCCTCGGGGATTCTCTGCATAATTTTTCCGTCAACTGTGGGAATTTCAATTTCACAGCCAAGTGCCGCCTGAACAAAAGTAATGGGTACATCAATATACACATTGTTTCCCTCACGGGTAAATACGGGGCTGGGTTTAACATAAACGGTTATAAGCAAATCACCCGAACCGCCTCCGCGTAAGCCTGCCTCACCCTGACCGCGGAGAGATACCGTCTGCCCGTGGTCAATACCTGCAGGAATGTTAACCTCCAGTTCCCTCTTGGTTCTGTTCTGTCCGCTGCCATTACAAACGGGACACGGGTCGGAAATGGTTGTTCCTCTGCCGCCGCACTGATTACAGGTAGTGGTACTTGCGAACTGACCAAAGGGGGTGTTCTGGACACTTCGCATCTGTCCTGTTCCGCCGCAACGGGCACATTTTACGGGAGATGTTCCCTTTTTTGCACCGCTGCCGCCACACTCGTTACAGCTTTCTCCGCGGATGATGGTTACTTTTTTCTTGCAACCGAAAACGGCTTCCTCAAAGGTAAGCTCTATCGCCTGCTGAATGTCGTTACCCCTTACGGGTCCGTTTCTTCTGGAGCTTCTTCCACCGAAGCCGCCGCCAAAGAAGCTGTCAAAAATATCACCCATATCAAATCCGCCGAAGCCGCCGCCATAGCCACCTCCGCCGAAGCCTGCATTGGGGTCAACTCCCGCGTGGCCGAATTGGTCGTAACGGCTGCGCTTTTCGCTGTCACTTAAAACATCATAAGCTTCAGCCGCTTCCTTAAATTTATCAGCCGCTTCGGGATTGTCCTTGTTAAGGTCGGGGTGATATTTTTTTGCAAGTTTTCTGTATGCTTTTTTTATTTCATCGTCCGAGGCACCTTTTTGAACGCCAAGGACTTCGTAATAATCTCTCTTATCTGCCATTTTGTCACCTCAAAGAATGTAAAGGGGCGGCGAAAGTCACCGTCCCTTTGCATTATTGCCAATTAGTTATTTGTAGTATCGGTGAAGTCAGCGTCATATACGTTTTCATCGTTTTGATTAGCCTGCTGACCTGCATCCTGACCGGGCTGACCCTGTGGATTAGCCTGCTGATAAAGCTTTGTGCTGATTTCGTAGAATTTCTGCTGAAGAGCTTCTGTTGCAGCTTTAATCTGGTCGTTGTCAGTACCCTTGAGGGCTTCCTTAACCTTGTCGATTTCTGCCTGAACTGCATCCTTGTCAGCCTGATCTACCTTATCACCAACTTCACCGAGAGTCTTTTCACTCTGGTATACAAGCTGGTCTGCATTGTTACGGATGTCGATAGCTTCCTTGCGCTTCTTATCCTCTTCTGCATACTGTTCAGCTTCTTTTACAGCCTTGTCAATATCTTCGTCGGAAAGGTTGGATGAAGCTGTAATTGTAATCTTCTGCTCCTGACCTGTACCGAGGTCTTTTGCACTTACATTTACTATACCGTTGGCATCGATGTCGAATGTAACCTCAATCTGCGGAACTCCACGGGGAGCAGGAGCAATACCTGAAAGCATAAAGTTACCGAGAGTCTTGTTGTCGGCTGCCATTTCTCTTTCACCCTGAAGAACGTGGATGTCAACGCTTGTCTGATTGTCAGCAGCAGTTGAGAAAATCTGGCTCTTTTTTGTGGGGATAGTTGTATTTCTTTCGATAAGCTTTGTGCAAACACCGCCCATTGTTTCGATACCGAGGGAAAGGGGTGTTACGTCGAGAAGAACGATGTCCTTAACGTCACCGCCGAGAACACCTGCCTGAATAGCCGCACCGAGTGCAACACATTCGTCGGGGTTGATACCCTTGTGGGGGTCTTTGCCGATAAGCTTCTGTACAGCTTCGTTAACAGCGGGAATACGGCTTGAGCCGCCAACCATTACAACCTTGTCAATTTCAGATGCGGAAAGACCTGCATCGGAAAGAGCCTTCCTTGTGGGGATGATTGTACGTTCTACAAGATTTGCAGTAAGCTCGTTGAACTTAGCACGTGTAAGAGTAATGTCAAGATGCTTGGGACCTGTTGCATCTGCAGTAATGAAAGGAAGATTGATAGCACTTGTTGTTACGCCGGAAAGCTCAATCTTTGCCTTTTCAGCAGCTTCCTTAAGTCTCTGCATAGCCATTTTATCAGTAGAAAGGTCAATACCGTTTTCTTTCTTGAACTCTGCTACAAGATAATTGATGATAGCATCGTCAAAGTCGTCACCACCAAGGCGAGTGTCACCGTTTGTTGCCAAAACTTCAAATACACCGTCACCGATATCAAGGATAGATACGTCGAATGTACCACCACCGAGGTCATATACCATAACCTTCTGGTCGTTTTCCTTATCCATACCGTAAGCAAATGCTGCTGCGGTAGGCTCGTTTATAATGCGGAGAACTTCAAGCCCTGCAATCTTACCTGCATCCTTTGTAGCCTGACGCTGTGCGTCACTAAAGTAAGCCGGAACAGTAATTACTGCCTGAGAAACAGTTTCACCAAGGTAGCTTTCTGCATCCGCCTTAAGCTTTGCAAGTACCATGGAGCTGATTTCAGGGGGAGTGTAGCTCTTGTCGTCAATATTTACCTTGTAGTTTGTACCCATTTCTCTCTTGATAGAGATAACTGTTCTGTCGGGGTTTGTAACTGCCTGTCTCTTTGCAACCTGACCTACAAGTCTTTCCCCTGTTTTTGTAAAAGCTACAACTGAGGGAGTAGTTCTTGCACCCTCTGCATTAGCGATAACGGTAGGCTCGCCACCCTCCATAACTGCTACGCATGAATTAGTTGTACCTAAGTCAATACCAATAATTTTTGCCATGATTTTTACCTCCAAATATATATATAAAATTTATAAACTAACCCTCTCCCTGTCATTCTGAGGGAGCCTGCGACCGAAGAATCTCTTATATCTGCATAATAGATTCCGTCAAATCGCACCACTGGGAATTTTTACTTTCCACAAGAGCATTTTTCTTTGCTCTCGTCCAACCTTTAATTTGTTTTTCGCGTGCTAACGCACTATTTACGTCATTAGTAATCTCATAATAAACTAATTTGTCAACATTGTATTTTTTTGTAAACCCATCTACAAATTTATTTTTATGTTCATACAATCTTCGTTTTAAATTATTTGTAACTCCTGTATATAACACATTGTTATTTTTATTAGTAAGCATATATACATAATACATATATGTTTTCCTTTTTATCCGAGATTCTTCACTTCGTTCAGAATGACAAGTAGTGTCATTCTGAGGGAGCCTGCGACCGAAGAATCTCCTCCGACGTTTGAGATCCTTCGCTTTGCTCAGGATGACAAGCGTACGCTTGTCAGTTAGCTACTTTAACCATACTGTGTCTTACAACACGGTCGCCGATTTTGTAACCTTTCTGGAATTCCTCCACGATTACATTTTCGCCCTGCTCCTCGTCGTCAATATGCATTACCGCATTGTGAAGCTCGGGGTTAAAGGTTTCTCCGACGGACTTAATTTCCTCCACACCAAGTGCTGTAAGAACGTCATCCATCTGCTTTTTCAGCATTACTACACCCTCGTAGAAGCCGTCCTTGTTTTCTGCCGAGTCGATTGCACGCTGAAAGTTATCCATAACGGGTAAAAACTTCTCAATAACAACCGCCTTTGCCTCGGGGTAGATAGATTCTTTCTCTTTAATAGTACGCTTGCGGTAGTTGTCATATTCTGCAAGAGTACGCATATATTTTTCGTTTACGTCATTGTATTTCTTTTCAAATTCGTTTTCAGGCTCGGTTTCTGTAACTTCGGGAGTTACTTCCTCTGTTACCTCTTCCTTAATTTCTTCTGCCTTTTTCTTAGTTGCCATCTGTATCATCCTTTCCGTAAAGCATTCTGCCGAGTATCTCGCTGAGTTGATTATTAATAAGCTCCAGCGAAGATACCACCCTTGCATAATTCATACGTTTGGGGCCGATAATGCCTATTTTTCCGTGAAGCTTGCCGCCTACATTATAAGATGCTACGACAAGGCTTGTGTCACGCATTTCGGGAGCGTTGTTTTCACTGCCAATCTTTATGCTAATATTTTCTTCTGCCGTTTCCAGAAAATTGAGCATCTGGGACACATTCTCTTTCCTGTCAATAAACGAGAAAAACTCCCTCGCACGTTCAATGTTTTCAAATTCGGGGTTGTTAAGTATGTTTGACGCTCCGCCAATGTACACCCTGCTTTGAGTGTTGCCGAGACATTCCAGAACGAACTCAACCACGGTTTTTAAGAAGTCACCGTACTGGCTCATTGCTTCGTAAATCAGCATCAGCCTTGCAGGGGTGAAATCGTCTGCCGAAAGCCCCGTAAGCTGTCCCGACAAAAATTCCGAAATGGAATCAATGATTTCGTAGTCAATGTCCGCACTTACTTTCATATGGCGGTTTCTCACTACGCCTGCATCGGTCACTACCACAATCAGCACGCTGCCCTGTTCAATAAGCATCATTTTGACACTTCTCAGACGGCTCTTCTGTGCCGTGGGAAGCTCCACTATTGCAGGGTAATTTGTCGCCTTGGAAATAATATCGGAAATTTCAGACACCACATTTTCAAGCTGACTGTATTTTCTGTCCATGCTGCTCTGCAGGCTTGAAATCTCCTCCATAGTGAGGCTGTAACGGTGCATCAGCGAATCTACATAGAAACGATAACCCATTTCCGAGGGGATTCGTCCTGCGGAGGTGTGGGGCTTGTCAAGATAGCCCATTTCCTCCAAATCCGCCATTTCGTTACGGATTGTTGCGGCAGAAAGACCGAGGTCGTGATTTTTCGCAATGTTTCGCGAGCCTACGGGCTCCGCCGTCTGAATATAGTCCTCAATAATGGCTTGAAGTATTGCCTTTTTTCTTTCGGAAAGCTCCATATGCTCACCTCTTTTCGTTTGTTAGCACTCAATCTCCTTGAGTGCTAACAATAATGTACCACTACCCACGCCGAAAGTCAAGTATTATTTTCTATTATTTCAAATTTATTCATATTTATTATTGTAATTTTCTTAGAATTGTGTTATACTAAGTCTGCGACATAAATCTAAATATTTAATAATACCTGTGTGGGTGTGTTTTTTTACTTTTTGGTAAAAACGCATACTCTGTTTTTAGCATACTCGCATGGGTTTAAGTGTTAAGATTTGTGTCGCAACAAAGAAGGGTGTGCGTTTTTCGGTGCATCAACTTTG
>JAZUPX010000068.1:0-12617 GCA_045605405.1 Clostridia bacterium | reverse complement strand
GGGCACAAGAGAACTTATAAATTATGTTTCAGACATTCTTAATACTCTTGAACCTGTGGAAATTTACGAAGCAGACTTTGTTGAAGAGGACTTCTCGGAAGAGCCTTTTGAAGTACGTAAAGAGGGTGAAACATACGTTGTTGAGGGTCCCTATATTGAAAAACTGCTCCGTCATTGTAACTTTGAAGATGCGGAAAGTATGCAGTACTTCCAGATTGCCCTCAGAAGAAAAGGCATTATAGAAGAATTGGAAAATGCCGGTTGCGGCGAGGGAGACCCCGTAAGAATGTATGAACTTGAGTTTGACTATACAGAATAAGGTGAAATATATGATAACAACAAAACAGCGAGCATACCTCAGAGGGCTTGCAAATAAAGAAAACGCTATTTTCCAGATTGGCAAAGGCGGTATAACAGACGAAATTATAAAGGAAATTGACATTGTACTTGAAAAGCGTGAGCTTATAAAGGTAACTGTTCTTGAAACTTCTTTTATGACTGCGAGAGGAGCTTGTGAAGCCGTTTGCGAGGCAGTAGGGGCAGAACCCGTTCAGTGTATCGGAAGCAAGTTTGTAGTATACCGTATGGCAAAAGCAAAGGATAACCGCAAAATAGAACTCCCGAAATAAGGTGAAAATATGCGAATCGGACTTTTCGGTGGTGCCTTTAATCCCCCTCATAACGGACATATGTCAGTTGCAAGGTGTGCCATTAAAGAAGCAAACCTTGATAAGCTGATATTTATTCCCACGGGAAATGCACCTCATAAAGAGGAAACTCAGGTTTCCAGAGAAGACAGATATAATATGGTTTCGGAAGCAATTTCGGGCGAGGAAAAAATGAGTGTCAGTGACTATGAAATAAAGCGTAGTGAGGTTAATTACAGCGCAAATACCGTGGAGTATTTCAAGTCGCTTTATCCCAATGACGAACTATTTTTTTTAATTGGAGATGACTCATATAATCAGCTTGATACATGGCACGAGCCACACCGCATTACGGCTTCTGCAACACTCCTTGTTTTCCCGAGAGAGGGTGCGGATGTAAAGGCTCCTTCAGTTATGCTTCCTATGGATGTTGTGGAGGCTTCCTCTTCAGAAATCCGTGAAAAAATAAAGATGGGAAAAGATTGCAGAAACTTATTGCCAAAAAAGGTTTTTGATTATATAATAAAAAGGAATTTATACGGATTGAGGGACCTTGATTGACAGAGAACGAAATGTTAATAAAATTAAAAGCTACACAGCACGAGCGTCGTTTCAATCACACTCTTGGAGTTGTAAGTGAGGCAGAGCGCCTTGCACCGAAGTTTGGTGTTGATGTAGAGAAGGCAAAGCTTACCGCACTTTTACACGACTGTGCAAAAAATCTTGACGAAGCAATGGGTGAAGATTTTTTTGTGTTGTGCCAGAAATACGGTGTAAAGCTTGACGAGTGTGCGAGAAGTGAAAGTGCACTTGTGCACGCTTTCCTTGGTGCGGCTGTGGCTTACAAGGAATATGGAATTGAAGATAACGAAATTTTAGAGGCAATATATTACCACACTACGGCAAGGGCTAATATGACACCTCTGGAAAAGCTTATATATATTGCGGATATGACCGAGCCGGGCAGAACAATAGAACAGGCAAAGGAAATCCGCCGACTTGTAGAAGAAGATATTGATGAGGCACTTATCTATGCAATAGGCTGCTCCATCAAGCACGTAATAAAGAAAGGGACTCTCATTCATCCCGATTCTATACACGCACTAAACTACCTTATAGAACACAGGAGGGCGCAGAATTGACCGATATTCAGAAAGTACACAAACTGGTAGAAATTCTTGACAGTAAAAAGGGCAGAAACATAATTGCACTTGACCTTAAGGGTGCAACAATAATTGCAGATTATTTTGTAATCTGCAGTGCAGGTTCTCCTGCGCAGATGCACGCCCTATACGAATATGCGTGCGACGAAATGGCGAAGGCAGACTGTCCGCCCACCCGTACAGAGGGTATGAAAAACCCCGACTGGGCACTTATTGATTTTGACGGAGTAATGCTTCATATTTTCAGTACACAGATGCGTGATTTCTACGGACTTGACAGCCTGTGGGCAGAGGCAGAAAAAATAGATATTGATACAACCGATGAAGTTTGATACGGAAAGGATTGAAAACCATGGAATATAATTTTAAACAAATTGAACAGAAATGGCAGAAATACTGGGAGGATAACAAATCCTTTGAGGCAAAGAATAACTCAGATAAGCCCAAGTTTTATGCCCTTGTAGAATTTCCGTATCCCTCGGGAAGCGGTATGCACGTAGGTCATATCAAGGCTTACTCAGGACTTGAGGTTGTTTCCCGTAAGAGAAGACTTGAGGGTTATAATGTGCTTTTCCCCATCGGCTTTGACGCATACGGCCTTCCCACCGAAAACACAGCAATAAAGACAGGCGTTCATCCCAGAACTGTTACCGATAATAATATTGTAAAATTCACAAGTCAGCTTAAGCGTGTAGGCTTCTCCTTTGACTGGTCAAGAGTTATTGATACAACTGACGAGGGCTATTATAAGTGGACTCAGTGGATTTTCCTCAAAATGTTTGAAAACGGACTTGTTTTCCGTGATACAACACTTGTAAACTACTGCCCCAGTTGTAAGGTTGTTCTTTCAAATGAGGACTCTCAGGGCGGTAAGTGTGACATATGCCACAGCGATATTGTGCAGAAGACAAAGGAAGTTTGGTATCTTAGAATTACCGAATATGCCGACAAGCTTCTCCAGGGACTTGAGGAAGTAGACTATCTCCCGAATATCGTTCTTCAGCAGAAGAACTGGATAGGCAAGAGCGAGGGTGCTTTCGTTAATTTCTCCATCAAGGAAAATGATGAAAAGCTCCGCGTATATACAACCCGTCCCGACACACTTTACGGTGTAACATTTATGGTTATTGCTCCCGAGCATCCCATCATTGAAAAATATAAGGATTCTATTAAGAATTTTGACGAGCTTGACGCATATAAGAAAGAATGTGCCAAGAAGAGCGAATTTGAACGTACACAGCTTGTAAAAGATAAAACAGGTGTAAGAATTGACGGTCTTACAGCAATTAACCCCATTACAGAAAAGGAAATTCCCGTATATATTTCCGACTATGTAATGATGGGCTACGGTACAGGTGCAATTATGGCTGTGCCTGCACACGACACACGTGATTACGACTTTGCAAAGAAGTTCGGTATAGATATTATCGAGGTTATTAAGGGCGGAGATATTTCCAAGGAAGCTTATACAGGCGATGGTGAAATGGTTAACTCCGGAATCCTTAACGGTATCAAGACCAAGCAGGAAGCAATCGCTAAGATGCTTGAAGTATTAGCACAGAAAGGTTGCGGAGAAAAGGGCATCCAGTACAAGATGAAGGACTGGGCATTTAACCGCCAGAGATATTGGGGTGAGCCTATCCCGATTGTACATTGTCCCACCTGCGGTATGGTTGCTGTTCCTTATGAAGAGCTTCCCTTAAGACTTCCTCCCGTGGATAACTTTGAACCTGGATCCGACGGTGAAAGCCCCCTTGCAAAGATTGAATCATTCGTAAACTGTACTTGCCCCAAGTGCGGCGGAAAAGCAAGGAGAGAAACCGATACAATGCCTCAGTGGGCAGGTTCCTCCTGGTATTTCCTCCGTTACTGTGACCCCAACAATGACAAGGAATTTGCTTCACAGGAAGCACTCCGCTACTGGATGAATGTTGACTGGTACAACGGCGGTATGGAGCACGTTACAAGACATATGATTTACTCCCGTTTCTGGCACAAGTTCCTCTATGACCTCGGTCTTGTACCAACAGCAGAGCCTTATGCAAAGAGAACTGCTCAGGGACTTATCTTAGGGCCTGACGGTGATAAGATGAGTAAGAGTAAGGGTAACGTTGTAGACCCCAACGACGTTGTAGATGTTTACGGTGCTGACGTTCTCCGTGCATATGTCCTCTTTATGGGTGACTATGAGCAGGCAGCTCCATGGAATGAAAGCAGTATGAAAGGCTGTAAGAGATTCCTTGACCGTGTATGGGAGCTTCACAATATGCTTATTGACGGAGATTGCTACCGTGATGAGCTTGTAAGCAGTATGCACAAGACCATTAAGAAAGTTTCAAACGATATTGAAAGTATGAAGTTCAATACTGCCATTGCCGCACTTATGACTCTTGTAAACAAAATTTACGAGGTTGGCAGCATAAACAAGGCAGAGTATAAAACACTTCTTACACTGCTCAATCCCTTTGCTCCTCATATGACAGAAGAGCTTTACAGTGAACTCTTTGGCGAAATCCTTTCCAACGGAAACTGGGTTTCCTATGATGAAGCACTTTGCGTTGACTCTACAATTGAGATTGTTGTTCAAATTAACGGCAGAGTAAAGGCAAAGATGGTTGTAGATGCAAACATCAGCCGTGAGGATATGGAAAAAGCGGCAATGGAAAACGAAGAAGTAAAGGCTCTTATCGGCGATATGACAGTTGTAAAGGTAATTGCAGTTCCCGGTAAGCTTGTAAATATCGTTGTTAAATAATATACAGTATTAAGAGGATTGATATTATGAACTTTAAAAGTACACGTGATAACAGTATAAGTGTTAAAAGTGCGGAGGCTATTGCAAAAGGACTTTCTCCCGAGGGCGGACTCTTTATTCCCGAAAGCATTCCTGCAGTATCACTTAACAATATTAAATATATGGCAGATATGACATACACACAGCGTGCTAACGAGATTTTGGGAAGATTCCTTACAGACTTTACCGAGGAGGAGCTTCAGAAGTGTATTTCTGCCGCATATACAAAGGAAAAATTTGAAACAAGCAACATTGCTCCCGTGTATAAAATGAACGATTCACAGTATATACTGGAGCTTTGGCACGGACCTACCTGTGCATTCAAGGATATGGCACTGCAGATTCTTCCGCATCTTCTTACAACTTCTGTAAAGAAGCTGGGAATAGACCGTGAAACCATAATCCTCGTTGCTACAAGCGGTGATACGGGAAAAGCAGCTCTTGAGGGCTTCAAGGATGTACCCGGAACAAAGATTATCGTGTTCTATCCCGACGAAGGTGTAAGCCAGATTCAGCGTCTTCAGATGTGCACTCAGGAAGGTAAAAATGTATTCGTAAGTGCAGTTAACGGTAACTTTGACGATGCACAGAACGGTGTTAAGGTAATCTTCACCGATAAAGAATACGAAAATGAGCTTCTTTCATCCAAAAAGGCTCTTTCTTCTGCAAACTCCATTAACTGGGGCAGACTTGTTCCTCAGATTGTTTACTATTTCTCAGCTTACTGCGATATGGTTAAGTCAGAAGAAATAAGCGTGGGTGATGAGGTTAATATCTGCGTTCCCACAGGTAATTTTGGCAACATTCTTGCCGCTTACTATGCAAAAAGAATGGGACTTCCTGTAAAGAAGCTTATCTGTGCTTCCAATAAAAATAATGTTCTTACTGACTTTATCGAAACGGGCGTATATGACCGCAACCGTGATTTCTTCGTAACAACCTCCCCCTCAATGGATATACTGATTTCTTCCAACCTTGAAAGACTTCTGTATATTGTTTCAGGCGGAAATGCAGAATTGGTAAACGGTTATATGACCGAACTTAAGGAAAACGGCAAATATACCGTAACCGATGAAATCAAAAAAGAAATCAGCGACAATTTCTGCGGTGGTTTTGCAGATGATGATATGTGTGCCGACACAATTAAAGAAACTTATGAAAAATTTGGTTATGTAACAGACACACACACTGCAGTTGCAGTAGCCGTTCACAACGCTTATGTTGAAAAAACAGGTGATAACACCAAGACAATTATCGCATCAACAGCAAGTCCTTTCAAGTTTAATGGTGCAGTTTTATCAGCTCTTCAGGGAGAGGAACAGATTGCAGAGCTTGACGAGTTCAGACTCCTTGAGAAGCTTGCAAAGGATTATGAGCTTCGTGTACCGTCCTCTTTGGCATCTCTTGAAGAAAAAGAGGTACGCTTTGAGGTTGTATGTGACAAGAACCAGATGAAAGCCGTTGTAAACGAATTTCTTAAAAACTAATAAAAAAGGCTGATGCATTTATTAAACCATTAACTTAAAAACAATTGTACAGTTCGAGCTGTTCCCTTGTAATGGTAATGCATCAGCCTTTTTCGTTGATAATGGAATTAAAAAGACCTTCGTTTTTTAATTCCACTTTAAAGAATACTGTTAGTTACAGCACTCTCTTTTGGAAAAGGTTTCGCAACCTGTTTCCGATACGTTGTTTGCACTCTTACCGCAAACCATAATGTGCTCAGCCATACATTCGTTATCGGTGTTATGATGCACACAGTTTTCAACAACGCATTTTACGCCGCCTAAAGGCCTGTCTGAGTTTTTACAAGACATCTGAATCACTCCTGACTTTATTTGTAAGGTATTTGGAATTAAAAATGTAACTTACAAATTTAATTTCAAAGCTTACGACATTATTTTGTGCGGCAATAAAATTTATATTCGGAGAAAATTATGGCAATTTTTGCACTTAGCGATCTTCATCTTCCACTGGGAATTGATAAGCCAATGGACATATTCGGTGTAAGATGGGACAATTATGTTGAAAAAATTGAATACGAGTGGAAGAAAAATGTTAAAGAGGAAGATTTTGTAATTATAAACGGAGATTTCAGCTGGGCGACTTATCTTAATGAGTCGCTTAAGGATTTTCAGTTTATAGAAGCTCTTCCGGGAAAAAAGCTTATTTCTAAGGGTAACCACGATTATTGGTGGGAAACCATTACCAAAATGAACGCATTTTTAGAGGAAAACGATATTAAAAGCGTGACGTTTATGCAAAACAACGCAATTTTATGTGACGGGGTTGCAGTCTGCGGAGCAAAGGGATGGATTTCTCCCGGTGATAAGGCATTTAAAAAAGAGGATGAGAAATTCTATCGCAGGGAACTCATAAGACTGGAGGCATCCCTTAAAGCCGCAGCACAGCTGTCTGACACCATAATTGCGGCACTTCATTATCCGCCTGATGAGGTATATTCCGAAGTAATGGAAAAGTATAATGTGTATAAGTGCGTATTTGGGCATTTGCATGGAAAAAGGGCAGAGGATTATCGGTGTAATAACCAAAATTATTCCCTTGTGTCAGCCGATTTTCTCAAATTTTCACCAATTCGCATAATTTAATGGGAAATATTGAAAAAACACTTGCAAAATCAGGAAAAATATGATATAAATATGATTTGATGTGGGCGTTATGCCTGTAACAATAGGAGGAAACAAGTATGAAGGTATTGAAAGTTGAACAGCGCGAAGACAAGAGAATGTATCTTGAAATCGAGATTGACAGCGCACAGTTTGAAGAAGCTATGGAAAGAAGCTACAAGAAGAATGTTAAGCAGATTAACATCCCCGGCTTCAGAAAGGGTAAAGCACCCAGAAAAATTATTGAAAAATACTACACTGAGGCAATTTTCTATGATGATGCAATTAACTTTGCAGTGCCTGGTGCATATGATAAAGCAGTAGAGGAAAGCGGTATTGAGCCTGTTGAAATGCCTGAAATTGACATTGTTAAGCTTGAAAAGGGCGAAAACTTTGTATTCAGCGCACTTGTAACAGTTCGTCCTGAAGTTACTCTTGGCGACTACAAGGGTATAACTGCGGAAAAAGATGTCAATACTGTAACAGATGACGAAGTAGACGCAGAAATCAAGAGAATGCAGGATAACGCTGCAAGCGTTTCTACTATTACAGAAGGTACTATCGAAATGGGAGACAAGGTTGACCTCAACTTTGAAGGTTTCGTTGACGATGTTGCTTTTGAGGGAGGCAAGGGTGAAAACTATGCTCTTGTTCTTGGTTCAAACAGCTTCATCCCCGGTTTCGAGGAGCAGATTGCAGGTAAGACAATCGGTGAAGATTTCGACGTTAACGTAACATTCCCCGAAGATTACCACGCAGAAGAACTTAAAGGCAAGGCAGCAATCTTCAAGTGTAAGGTTAACTCTGTTGAGAAGAAGAATCTTCCCGAGCTTGATGATGAATTTGCAAAGGACGTAAGCGAATTCGATACACTTGACGAGCTTAAGTCTGATGCAAAGGCTAAGCTTCAGGAAAGAAAAGATAACGAAGCTCAGCGTAAGTTTGAAGATGCAGTTGTAGACATCGCTGTTGACAATGCAACTGTTGATGTTCCCAAGTGTATGGTTGACCAGCAGATTGAAAACCAGATTCAGGATATTTCATATAGACTTCAGAGTCAGGGTATGCCTCTTGAACAGTATCTTCAGTTTACAGGTATGACAATGGATGCTCTTCGTGAACAGCTTAAGGAAACTGCAGAAAAAGCAGTTAAGAGCCAGCTCGTTCTTGCTGAAATTGCAAAGGCAGAGAATATCGAGGTTTCTGACGAAGATGTAGATGCAGAGTTCCAGAAGATGGCTGATATGTACGGTATGGAAGTTGAAAAGGTTAAGGAACTTATGGGTGCAAACCTTGAAGCTCTTAAGGCTGACCTCAAGACTCAGAAGACTGTTAAGGCTATCGTAGATACTGCAAAGGCAGGTAAGGCAAAGAAAGCTGCAGCTAAGAAGCCTGCTGCAAAGAAAGAAGAAGCAGCACAGGAAAAGAAGCCCGCTGCTAAGAAGACAACAACAGCAAAGAAGACCACAACTAAGAAAGCTGCTGAGGGTGAAGAAAAGAAGCCTGCTGCAAAGAAAACAACAACAGCAAAGAAAACTACTACAACAAAGAAAACAACCGCTAAGAAAGACGCAGAATAATTCAAAAGATAATAAAAATTTAAAAGAGGAGGATGCAAGATGAGTTTAGTTCCATACGTTATAGAACAGACAGGACAGGGCGAAAGGTCCTACGACATTTTTTCAAGACTTTTAAAGGACAGAATCATTTTCTTCGGTGACGAGGTTAATGACCAGACAGCGAGTATTATTGTTGCGCAGATGCTTTTCCTTGAAAGCGAAGACCCTGATAAAGACATTATGCTTTACATCAACAGCCCCGGCGGAAGCATTACAGCCGGTATGGCAATCTATGACACAATGAATTATATCAAATGTGATGTTTCAACAATCTGTGTAGGTATGGCAGCAAGCATGGGTGCATTCCTTCTTTCAGCCGGTGCCAAGGGTAAAAGGCTTGCACTACCCAACAGTGAAATTATGATTCATCAGCCTTTGGGCGGAATGCAGGGTCAGGCAACGGATATAAAGATTCACGCAGACAGAATTATTCGTATGAAGGATAAGCTTAATAATATCCTCAGCGAAAACACAGGCCGTCCTTTGGAAGAGATTGTCCGCGATACAGAGCGTGACAATTTCATGAGTGCGCAGGAAGCACTTGACTACGGTCTTATCGATAAGATTATTACTGCAAGATAAACCGAAAAGGCTACGCCTATGCGTAGCCTTTTCAAAGTTTATTATGAATTTGAGAGGAATGATATAATTTGCCTAAGAATGAAGAAAAGCAGATAAGATGTTCATTCTGCGGAAAGACTCAGGAGGAAGTAACAAGGCTTATTTCCGGTCCGGGGGTATATATTTGTGATGAATGTATTGAGCTGTGTTTTGAACTTCTTGACAGCGAGATGGGGGACTACACTCCCGGTGATGATTTGGGAGATGAATTGGTTAACCTTGATAAAGTTCCCACTCCCGCAGAAATAAAGGCAGTTCTTGATGATTACGTAATCGGTCAGGAAAAGGCAAAGAAAAGCCTTGCGGTTGCAGTATATAACCATTACAAACGTATCAATTCAAAAATTGATACAGAGGGCGTAGATTTGCAGAAGAGCAATATCCTTATGATAGGACCTACGGGCAGCGGAAAGACTCTTCTTGCCCAGACTCTTGCAAAGGTGCTTCAGGTGCCTTTCGCAATTGCTGATGCAACAAGCCTTACAGAAGCGGGATACGTTGGTGAAGATGTTGAAAACATCCTCTTAAAGCTTATTCAGGCGGCAGATTACGACATTAAGAAAGCAGAACGCGGTATAATTTATATAGACGAAATTGACAAGATTACTAAAAAGAGTGAGAATGTATCCATTACCCGTGATGTAAGCGGTGAGGGAGTACAGCAGGCACTTCTTAAAATACTTGAGGGAACAGTTGCCTCTGTGCCTCCGCAGGGCGGCAGAAAGCATCCCCATCAGGAGCTTCTGCAAATTGATACCACCAATATCCTCTTTATATGCGGCGGTGCATTTTCAGGTCTTGACAAAATAATCGAAAAGCGTGTCGGAAAGCAGGGAGTAGGCTTCGGTGCAGAGGTAAAGAGCAAGCATAAGAGCAATGTAGGGGAGTCCTTTAAAAAGGTAGAGCCGCAGGACCTTTTGAAGTTTGGTCTTATTCCCGAATTTGTCGGTCGTGTTCCTGTTGTGGTAACCTTGGAACAGCTTGACGAGGAAGCGCTTAAAAAGATTTTAACCGAGCCGAAAAATGCTCTTATAAAGCAGTATAAGAAGCTTTTTGAAATGGACGGTGTAGAGCTTGAAATAAAGGAAGATGCTCTTACCTTTATTGCTAAAAAAGCAATTGAGAGGGATACGGGGGCAAGAGGACTTCGTGCAATTGTAGAAAGTGCTCTCTCTGATGCTATGTATGAAATTCCCTCTGACAAGGATATTAAGAAAGCCGTATTTACAAAGGAAGTTTTTGAGGGTACGGTAGCTCCCGAACTTGTAAAGAAGAAAAAGAGAGCTCAGAAAGAAACAGAAGAAATTGCTTAATATACGGGCTGTGACGAAGATTGTCACAGCCCATACACATAGGTGATAAAAATGACTTTTAAAACTACACAAAGATGTTGCTATATGGGCTATGTCATTCAGGCAATATCAATTAATTTTCTGCCGTTACTTTTTGTTATGCTTCAGAATACATACAATCTCAGTTATGCGCTTATAGGAACACTGGTTGCGGTAAATTTTCTGACACAGCTATGTGTTGACATATTCTCGGTATTCTTTCTTGACAAAATAGGATACAGAAAATCAGCCGTAATATCACAGCTTTGTTGTGCAATAGGTTTTATGTTGATTACAATTTTACCCGAAATTATGCCCCCTTACCTTGGACTGTGTACAGGTGTTATACTCTATTCTGTCGGTGCAGGTCTTATAGAGGTAGTCATAAATCCTATTGTAGCAGGGCTACCCGAGGAGTGCGGCGGAAATTTTGTGCTGACACATTCTTTCTATTCTTGGGGACAGCTTGCGGTCGTTCTTCTTACCACAATAGCATTAAAATTATTTGGTGAAGCTTCGTGGAAATACATATCTGTATTTTGGGCGCTAATTCCACTCATAAACGGATTTTTATTTATTAAAACCCCCATAACATCTTACGCCTCAAAAGAGGAAAGAAGGAACATTTCAGGGCTTTTTAGAAGTAAGACCTTTATTGCAATCCTTATTCTTATGATATGTGCAGGAGGAAGTGAGCTTGCCATGGCACAATGGGCATCAACCTTTGCACAGAATGCATTGGGAATTGATAAAACACTTGGCGATTTGCTCGGCCCTTGTCTTTTTGCTTTCTTTATGGGAATAGGCAGGGTAATGTACGGCCTTATGGAAAACAAAATGAATTTCAGGAAATTTTCTGTTTTAGGCTGTGTGCTGTGTGCATTATGCTACCTTGCAGCGGCAGTTTCCAAAAATCCCGTGATTTCTCTTGCCGGATGTTCTCTATGCGGATTTGCAATAAGTATCCTTTGGCCCGGAACGGTTGAAATTGCCGCAAAGAAAATTCCCGACGGCAGCGGTGCAATGTACAGTGCTGTGGCAATTTTTGGAGATATAGGATGCTCTGTTGCTCCGTTTTTGACAGGCGTTGTGGCATCGGAAATCTCCCTGAGAACAGGAATGTTAATAAATATAATTTATCCCATAGCTTTTATTCTGATAATACGAAAGCTTATAAAAAAATAGTTATTGCGTTGCAATAACTATTTTTTCTCAATAAAGTTTATATTCTCTATTCCTGAAAATCCTGATGAAATTTTAATCAGCTTTTCTTTAACCCTTTTAAACTCGCTTCCCCAAAGGGGAGTGGGTTGATAATTATTTCTGCCTTTTTCGGAAGAAATAGAGCAGGGGATAACAGAAACATTCTCTTTCGGTATAAGGGTATTGCCCTCAAAAAGAAATGTTTGTCGGAAAATCATTGTATCCTTGTCTGCAGGATTTTTGTTTCCTCCAAAACAGAAATTACCCAGACTGTAAACTATGTATTTCTCTTTATATTTTTCAATCCCCTGAAGCACATGGGGATGATGCCCAAGAACAAGGTCAACCCCGTTATCAATTGCACTGTGAGCAAGATTAATCTGATACTCTTCGGGAGTATAATTGCGTTCAACACCCCAATGAAAGCTTGCAATAATAAGGTCGGGACTTTCTTTTTTTACTTTTTCAAGTGTTTTTAAAAAGTTTGCAGTATGTTCGGGGTTTTGGTTGTTTGTCCCTAAAAGCCCTATTTTTATCCCGTCAATTTCGGTAATTGCATAATTTTTGCCCTCAAACCAGACAACACCGTTTTCTGTCATAATAGCCTTTGTA
>JAZUPX010000067.1:0-14970 GCA_045605405.1 Clostridia bacterium | reverse complement strand
ATAGCTGTGAGAACGAGTGCCAAAAACTTTTTCATTTTAAAATACCTCCTAAATAATAATGTACCTAAACATTTTACCTCAAAACGGAAAAATTGTCAAGAAAATAATTATTGTTTTACGTTGAGAGCTTGTACTCCAATTACGCCCGTTAGTATCATAATAACTCCCAAAATTACTAAAGCTGATATTTGTTCGTCAAGAAATACCACGCCTGCAATAACAGAAACAACAGTAGTAATGTTTGAAAATACAGTTGTTTTTGCTACCGGAAGATGTGTGTTTGCAAAATTTAGTAACAAAAATGCCACTACAGAGGAAACTATTCCGAGATAAAGTATTGAATACAGATATAAAGGTTCAAAAAAACCTGATATGAGATTTATTGGGGTTTGTATGTTTTCAAAGAGTGCAATCAGTACAAACGATACAACACCAATTAGTGTCATTGCATAGGTACGTTCAAGCACAGAGAATTCGCCTGATATTTTTCTGCTTGATATGTTATAGAAAGATGACGACAACACCGCACCGCTAAGAAGAAACACACCAAATACGCTTATTATTCCCTCTTTCTTCCCGCTGAGAACAGCAATTACTACTCCTGCCACGGAAAGTGCCGCAAATATATATTGCATAAAAGATGGCCGTTCGTCAAGCACAAAAATTCCTGCTATCATTGAAACTATAGGAATCATAGAAATCATAACCCCCGAAAATGAACTGTTTGTGAGCTGTACGCCATACGTTTCAAATATGAAATACATCAGCGGTTGAAACAGTGACATAAGAAGAAGCTTCCAGATGTTTTTTCCTATTTTAAGCTTTGTTTTTGTAAAAAGCATAACAAGGCTCAGTCCCAAAAATGCAACTATGTATCGGTCTGCTATAACAGTCATAGGAGATGCATTTTTAAGGGCAATCCCCGTAAACATAAAACTGAATCCGAATATAACCTGAGCTGTGAGCGCCGCCAGTGTTGCCAATATAACCTTACTGTTTTTCATAATATTCTTCTGCTTCCTTTTAAAATATGCTGAGGTCGAGTTTCTCACTCAGCATTTCCAATGCTTTTATTCCTGCTATACTGTTTCCTTTACTGTCAAGTGCAGGAGAATAAAGCCCTATCCCCATTTTACCTGGAACAACTGCCATTATTCCGCCACCGACACCGCTTTTTGCAGGAACGCCCACATTTACGGCAAATTCACCCGAGCCGTCATACATACCGCAAGTCATCATAACGGCATTTATATATTTTGCATATTTATCACTGCAAATTTTCTCGCCTGTTTCAGGATTTATTCCTCTGTTCGAGAGAACAAAAGCAATATTTGCCAAATCCCTACTGCTGGCTTTTATTGAGCAAGCCTTGAAATAACAGTCTAAAACATCCTCTACTTTGTCTGCAAGCATACCGTATGCCTTAAGCATATATGCAAGAGCACGGTTTTTGTTTCCCGTCAGTTTCTCCGAAAGATAGACATCTTCATCTATTTCAAGTGTTGGATTGTCTGCCATCTTGCGGGCAAGATTAAGCAGTCTGTCAAATTTCTCCTCGTAATTCTCCCCTTTTATTAGTGAGCATAATGCAATCGCACCTGTATTTATCATAGGATTGATGTGCTCACTTTTAAGTGCCTGATCACTGTAATTAAACGCATCAAAAGGCTTTCCCGTAGATTCTGTGCCAACAAGAGTACGGACTTTCTCTTCCCCGTTATCCATTAATGCCAACAGAAGAATAATGGGTTTTATGACACTTTGCATTGTAAAACGCTTTTCATAATCACCGGCAGAGTACAAATCATTATCGGTCATTACACAGATACCGAATTTGCTTACATCAGCTTTTGCAAGTTCAGGGATATAGTTTGCAACTTTGCCAAGCTCCGTATATTTATAGCATTTGTTTAAAATCTCATTTATTATTGCCTGCATAGTTATTCCCTCCAGCATACTTTTCCAGAAGAATCATTTTAACATTCCTGATACCGTTGAAGTCACAAGGCACAGTGCCAACCTCTTTAAACCCGAGTTTTTTATACATTGCACGGGCTTTTATGTTTCGTTCATTGGTATCCATTCTGAGATAAGGACTTTCGTTTTGAAGCGCGTATTTTTCGTAAAAATCAACAAAGCTTTTACCGTATCCTTTACCGCCTGCATACGGAGAAATTACAAGGGTATGAAGCACCATTATTTCATTGTTCGGTGCATCATAGCACCAATTTCCATACTTATATTCTTCACACTGCACACGGTTAATTACAGCCGCGCCTTCGACACAGCCATTCTTTTCAAGCACAAACAAATCATCTCTTGAAAGAGCATTTTCTACCGTTATACGAGTGGGATAAACCCCTCTTATCCATCCCGTTGTAGTTTCCCCGTTTTCTTCACAAGTATGGATGTCGGAGTAGATTTTTTCTATTGAGTCAATATCATTTTCTGTTGCTTTCCTGAAAGTAATCATATTAATTTATCCTATATCTACACCTAAGAATTTCTTTGCAAGAATACCTACAAAGAAAGATACGACCGCAACACCAACGCTGATTAATGTCATTTCAAAAAATCTGGGTTTGAATTTTTCGCCCTTGGCAACTGAAATATAATATGTAAAACCTGCAATTATGAGAACAACTACTGCAATCATTATGAAAAGAGCCGTCATATACTGACTGTTACCTAAAAGAAGATATGGCAAAATTAAAAGTGCAACTGTTATAAGGTATGCAATACCCGTATAAGAGCAGGACTTAAAGGCATCATTCCTGCCCTCGCTCTTAGCTGCAAGAAATTCGCTTGATGCCATAGAGAAAGTAGCGGATATACCCATAATAAGTCCAGAAAGCGCTATGAGACGGGTATTTTGCATTGCAAAGGTAAAACCTGCCAACGAGCCGGTAAGTTCTACCAATGCATCGTTCATGCCCAAAACCATACTTCCAACATACTGCAATCTTTCTTCATCAAGCATTTCAAGGAGAGCTTCTTCGTGTTCCTCCTCCTGCTGTCGGATAGCAATGCTTTCCTCAACCTCTTGTGAAAGTATTGCGTACTCCTTTTGAGAGCTTTCTTCCCCGTTTTCCATAAGCTTTACGGCAAAGGTAAATCCAAGTATTCTGGCAATAAGCTTGTATTTAAATATTTTGCCTTTCTCGGGTTTCATTTCGATACCTGTATATTTTTTCCATATTTCGTAATGAGCTTTTTCCTCCGCTGCAAGGCGAAGAAGAGTCTTTTTATTCTCTTCACCTTTGGCAAATTTTGCAATTTCAGCGTATATTATGCTTTCCGTAAGCTCATTTTGCTGCATTTTTTTGATTATACCAAATGCCTTGGGTGATAATGTCTGTATCATTTGTTCCACCTCATATTTTAATTTAGGTTCAGTATAACACACCTACAAAAAAATGGCAATTTCTTTTTCAGAAATTGCCATTTTTTCTATTTACTTATTCAAAAGCACCTTTTTCATATTTGAATCCCAGTCTACTTTTACGCCAAAGCAATCTGCAACGAATCTTACAGGAACGAGAGTTCTTCCGCTTATAATCTTTGCAGGTACTTCCAGTGTAATTTCCTCTCCGTTTTTAGTGGCAGTTTTCTCGTTTACCGTAAGAGAAATTTTAATATCATCCTTTGTTGCTGTAACTGTCTGTGTTTCTCCATCCCATGCAATTGTTGCACCGATTGCTTCAAATATTGCTCTTACAGGAACGAGGGTTCTTCCGTTTTCTATAACGGGAATCTGGTCAAAATAAATCTTTTTACCATCAAGAAAAACCGTAACTATTGCAGGCTTCTTTAACTGAGCTTTATAATACTTTTCATTGTACTTGAAATAGAAAGTGCCGTCATTCAAAAGCTCTGTACACTCGCTTACAAAAAACTCATGTTGCTCATTTGTAACGGTGTTCTGGAATCTTTTATTAACCATCATACTTCCATCGTCCATCCAGTACACCAAGGTATGAACTATGTAACCTAAATTATAGACATAGGAGCCTGACATTGCAGACATTTCAAGATTGGGGTCTGTATATATGCAGTTTCCGTTCATATCATACAAGCCTGAAATACGGTAATCACGTGTTTCTTCAGTAATTGTGCCGTCTGCATCCATTAACTCAAAGGTTTCGGTATATGTATAATAATCTCTTTTTATACCGTCGTTATAGGGGAATTTGTCGGTATCTCTTAGCCCCTGATACAGATGGTAGTAGGGTGACTCAGTATTCTCCGCACCGCTGTCTGTATAAATTGAATACTCAACCTCAAAATATTCTTCCTCCGATACTTCGCCGACAATTTCAAACAGTTCATTATTCATCGGGTCAATTTTTTTTGCTGTGACATAATTATCTGCAGAAACGCTTACAGATAATACTGCTGTGATTACAAGTAACATTGCCAAAATTCTTTTTTTCATTTTTCTTCCTCTTTTCTAATTTTTTATATTGGTATTTTCAAATTTACCCGGTGTGTAACCAATATATTTTTTGAAAGTACGCAAAAATTGGTAATATTTGCTACTTTCATTTTAAATCAGTTGGTTTTTATTGTCAATAAAATTATAGTCACTTTTTGCAACAATAAAATTAACACTTTGCCGTACTTGTTGACAAAAACCTTTAATTATGCTATAATTCCCGTTGGAAAAATAGTGCCTTACGGGGGGAACGACTTGGATTTTTTCGACAATATTTTAAAGGCTGTCGGAAGTGTATTCGACGGCGGACAGACCTTCTATGATATAATTTTATTCATTATATCGATATTTTTTATACATCACGCAGCCTATACATTGATAGGTGTTTTTTTTACAAGGAAATTTGCTCCTGCAAAGAATTTTCATAAATATGCAATTCTGATACCTGCAAGGAATGAAAGCGGAGTTATCGGAAACCTTATTGACAGCATCCATTATCAGGATTATCCCGAAGAATACATTACAATATTTGTGGTTGCAGATAACTGTACCGATAATACTGCTGAAATCGCACGCCAAAAAGGTGCAATCTGCTATGAAAGACAGAATCAAAATGAGAGGACTAAGGGGTTTGCTCTTCGTTATCTCTTTCAGCAGATTGAAAAGGATTACGGGATAGATTCCTTTGAGGGATATTTCATTTTTGACTCTGACAATCTTTTAAACAAGGACTACATTTCAAGGATGAATGATGCGTTTGACTCAGGTCTTAAAATCATTACTTCTTACCGAAACACAAAGAACTTTGACGAAAACTGGATTGCATCTACATATGCCATTCATTGGCTTCGGTCCATCCGTTTAAATCACAGAGCACGTTCCGTACTGAGATTGGCTACAAACATTCAGGGAACGGGGTTCTTATTTGCCAATGAGCTTGTTAAAGACGGTTGGAAATACACCTCCCTTACGGAGGACCGTGCTTTCACGGCAGATGCAGTTGCTCACGGGTATCAGATATCTTATAACGACGCTGCAATGTTCTATGACGAACAGCCTACCAGCATCAAGATTGCGTTAAGACAAAGGCTCCGCTGGTCAAAGGGACATCTTCTTGCATTTTTTGAAACCGGATGGTCATTATTTAAGAACATATTTGTAGGAAATTGTTACAGAGATAAAAGTGTAAAACGGGACTGGACTATGGCAAGAGTTGTAGAGGGTATCCGTTGCCGCTGGGCATCATTTGATACATTGGCACAATTAGTCCCAAAAAATGTGATAACACTTTTTGCATGGATAATTTCTGCCGTTATTATTCAATCGTGCTACGGATATGCAAACGGAGTTGATGCTGAAACACTAAACACAGCAATCCTCAATCTTCCCTTTTCCCCTATGTTACTCTTTGAAAGCATTGATATTGCTCCGGGATTTACAGCATTGTTTACAATGATGGGAATTACCCTTTTATGTAATATAATTCGCAGAATTACTGTGCATATGGGGAATGCATTTTACGCAGTGTATGTCCTTGTTGCAGAGCGCAGAAAAATCATAAAAATGCCGCTCAGGAAGAAAATACTCTATACATTTACATGGTTTGTATTTGATGCAATCGGTCGCTGGACTATGTATGCAGCATTGTTTATGAAGGTTGAGTGGAAGCCTATTCCACACACAAGTACGCTCACAATCAACGATATTGATACAGAAATTGAGCATAATATAAACCGTAATATTACCAATTAATTTTTTAAGGAGATAGATGCAATTTGAAAAAGATAGCAAAGTTATTCTCCAAAAACAAAATATCAGAAAAAAACAAGGCAAGATTATTTCTTGCCTTGCCGTTTATACTGATGGACATTTTTATCCGTATACTGTCATTTGATGTATATTACATAAGAGCCACTATGATTGTTCCCTCTCTGGTGTTTTCTGCAGGTTGGATAATTATTATAATTTTTCTGACAGAATACTTAGGAAAAAATGCAGGAAAGCTTTTTTACGGAATATGTTTTCTGTTGTTTTTTACAGTGACATTTATTCAAGGAGCATATTATACACATACCAAAACATTTTTGTCAGTTACAAACTGTGTTTCTTTAAAAAATGCCTTATTAAATACACATCCCATTATAATTGCACTGAGTATTTTTCTCATTGGACTTACAGTTTTTATTTATTTAAAGTTTCCAAAGGATTTTTGTAAATTCAATTTTAAGAAAATATCGTGTCCGATTATTATTTTTGTTCTGATTCAGCTTTTAAATCCGTTTCTTTTTGGTACGGCAAATAAAACCCACGCCTGGGATACCTGGAGAAACCCGAGAAATATATACCAAAATTTCAATGACTACAACAAGTGCATAAAAGTTTGCGGATTGTATCAGTACACATTCCGTGACATTGTTAAAAGTCTGGAATTCCCTGAGATTCAACAAATCCCCGAGGAAATGGCTTTCCTTGAAGAGATTCATAAAGAAGCTATTCCTCACGAAAAGAATGATTTTACAGGGATTTTTGAAAACAAGAATGTAATTTTTCTGCAGTTTGAGGGAATTGACAACTGGCTTTTAAATCCGCAGGATATGCCCGAAACCTATGCACTTTTGAAAAATTCAATAAACTTTACCAACCATTATTCATATTACAGTGATAGTGGCTCTACTTTTAATTCTGAATTTGCTGTAACAACGGGATATTTGTCACCCGTTTCATACAACAAATGCGCATACGAATTATTTACAAACAGTTTCCCTTATTCACTTCCCAATCGGTTAAAGGAAAAAGGTTATACAGTAAATGCATTCCATATGAACAGCGGTGAATATTATTGCCGAAGACTGAATTATAAGAATTGGGGCTATGACAACTATTTCAGCCTTATGGATGATGAAAAGCAATTCGACGGAGCATCAAAGTTAGATAGTGAGCTGATTCTTAACAAATTATTTTACAACAAAATGTTCTGCCAAGATACCCCATTTATGAACTATATCATCACATATACTCCCCACACTCCGTTTTCAATGTCATCTGCAACAGGAAAGGCTTTGTGGAAGAAAGAAAATGGTAACAGTTCATATCCGTCACTTTCCGAAGAAGAGGTTGCACGCTTCTTTGCCTCTGAAACTGACAATATGGTGAAGCTTCTGATTGAAGCCTTGAAAGAAAACGGGCTATATAAAAACACCGTTATTGTTGTTTTTACAGACCACTATTTATACACACTTAAAGATCAAAACATTCTCAAAAAGTATAAAAACACAGATAACAACCTTATAAACCATACCCCGTTTTTTATATGGAGTCACGATATGGCTCCGCTTGAAATCAACAAGGTTAACTCACAGATTGATATTTTACCTACTGTTCTTAATATGTTCGGTATAAACTATAACGAAAATGATTACATAGGAAATGATATTTTTGATGATAAATTCAACGGTTATGTGTTCTTTAATGACTATTCGTGGTATGACGGAAATGTATATGCCGAAAAAGGGACACATAATAAATCAATGAACGAGAAAGTTAACCTGAAAATCAAACAAAATGATCTGACACTAAAAAACGATTATTATAGACATAAATGAAGAAATCCACCTACAATGTAGGTGGATTTTTATTTAACCGATAAATTTTGAAAGCACTTGTGTTATGGCATTGTCACGGTACATAAGAACAGCTATCAATGATGAATCAAGATGTTGTTTAACTACCAAAATAACATTATTGTCATTTAATGCGGCTAAAACGCCAATTAATGTGTAGCTTATCAATATACCGCTAAATACTCCTACAACCAGTCCCAAAAGCGCATTAGCCTGCTTGATAACAGGCAGTTTTGTTATTATGTTGAGAGATTTTATCAATAAAGTAAGTACAAATTTAGTAAGGATAATAACTGCAATAAAGCTTATAACATTCACAACCACAACGGAAGAAGCCTCTGCCGTTGTTTCCATAATTCCCAATCCGAGGTTTACTTGTTCTTTCTTTGCAATCACGCCAAGGATAATCTCCGTTATTGCTTCACCTACGCCAAGTTTATGTAGTAAATCGCTGACAACGGGATACGCCAGCAAAGTCAGTGCAAGTGATATAAGAGTTGACGCAAGTCCTACAATCGTTTTTATAAAACCTCTTTTCATTCCCGTGAATGCAAAAAGTGCAATAAAACAAATTAAAATCAAATCTGCCATAGCCTCTTCTCCTGACTTACTTTAAAATTTCACCTTTAGAAGAACCGAGTACAAACACATTACTGTCATCTTTGAAAAATTCTATTTTCTTTATACTGTAATCTGTTTTTATAACCTTTTTTTCATCCAACTCTGGAGTTATAACAAAAATCTTTTTATCCGTCGCTACTGCTATACAGGTATTTCCTGCAGAAATATCATCTATGATTCCCTCAAAGGTTTTTTGTCCCAATACTTGCCCTAATCTGTTAAGTACAATTACCTCGGTTGAGTTACCGTCGAATAATTCTTCACGGTCCGAAAAAGCAAGGGCAATTGCATCATAATTTGATATATCTGCATTAGAAAGCTTCTTCTCTCCGTATTCATAAGACCACTTTTCAGTGCCGTCAGTATTAAAAAATTTCAGATTTTTGTTTCCCAAAGCCGCATAAGTACCGTTATGATAAAACTCCACAGAGAAAAATACAGATGATTCATAAGTATTTTTTTGGATAATATTTGCATTGGTAATATTTATGTGAACTATTTCCCCAATCAGCTTATTATCTCCCGACGAAGCAAGGGATAACACGATAGCATCGTTATTGGGACTAACATCCCCGTCAATAAACTCACTTTTACTTATATCCCATTTAAAGATAGGCTCTCCGCTGCGGTTATAAACCATACACTCACAGTTGTAGCCATCTTTTTCGGTTGTAACAAACAGATACCCGTTTTTATTTACCTTTGCCATTATAATCTTATTATCTGTTTTCACCCGATATGCTTCATTATTTTCATTAAATACAACAGCATCAAAGGTACTTAAGTCATAGCACACAGCATATCTGCCCTCAGTATGCATAACAGGTTTTGTAAACGCAACATCCAAAGACTTAGCTTCCCCATTTTTGTCGCTTATTGAGTATGAGGTTGTAGTAAGGAGGGCTATCTTATCATCAATTTTTCCTAAAATCCCCTCAGAATATCCTGCTGAAGAATCCTGATTTGAAGATATTATTCCACTGCTTTCATCACGGCCAAATTTAAATATATCCCTGTCTCTGTTCTGATAAAATACAATAATAAACAACGCTAATATAACTACTACCGTTAAGCTGTTTTTCATAATTTTAAGTATTTTTTCTTTATTCATAATTGACCTCCACAAGGGAAAGCCCCTGGGGCGGAGCTGTTATTCCCATCAGTCTTCTGTCTTTTTTTTCAATAAGGAATTTTATATCATTTTCAGACAGCTTTCCGTTACCTACATACACCAAAGTGCCCACAATAATACGAACCATATTATAGAGAAATCCGTCTGCCTTTGCCCGTACAGTTATTATATCACCGTCTGCCCTCACGGTAAGCTCCATAAGATTTCTTACTGTCGTTTTTGCAGAGCTTCCTGCCGCACAAAATGATGCAAAGTCGTGCTTGCCCTGTATTATTGAAGCTGCCTTTTTCATTTTGTCTATGTCAAGCTTCACGGGATAATGCCACGCGAAGTTTCTTAAAAGCGGGTCAGCAAATGAGCGGTTAACAATTACATACTCATATGCTTTTGAAACGGTTTCAAAACGGGCATTGAAATCTTCTCTCTCAACCTCACATTTATATACGCGTATGTCTGGGGGGAGCATTGTATTTAAAACAAAAGGCATTTTGTCTGCGGGAATTGTGGTTTCTCCCGAAAAACAGCAAACATAGGTTTTTGCGTGTACACCTGCATCTGTTCTGGAACAGCCGGTTATAACAGTTTCCCTGCCGAAGATTTCACTTAGGCGGTCTTCAATAACTTCCTGAATTGTAATTCCGTTTTTTTGTCTTTGCCAGCCGTGATAGTTTGTACCGTCATAGGACAGTGTCATTTTATAAGTCAATCAGAGCACAACCTTTATAATTACAAGTAAAATAGTAAAAACAATTGCCCATATCAAGGCATATAAATCGTATTTCCCGAACTCAAACCGACGATAGCTTGTCCGTCCGGAGTCCGCATTGTAGCACCTGCATTCCATTGCTACAGCCAAATCATCAGCACGCCTGAATGCACTTACAAACAGCGGAATCAGTATCGGAATCATGGCTTTGATTCTTTTCAACGGATTTTTGTTTTCAAAATCCGCACCGCGTGAGGTCTGTGCCTTGATTATTTTATCGGTTTCGTCTATCAAAGTAGGAATAAATCTAAGGGCAATGCTTATCATCATTACAAACACAGAAATAGGTATTCCGATTTTTTTAAGAGGAGAAAGGAGAAGCTCCAGTCCGCCCGTCATAACGGTAGGTGTAGTTGTAAGAGTAAGCACTGATGAGCCTATAATAAGAAGGATTATTCTTATTGCCATTTTTGAAGCCATAAATATTCCTTCTTTTGTTATTTTGAGGAAGCCGTATCTGAACATTTCTTCCCCTGGGGTCATAAAAAGATTCAAAAGTGCTGTTATTACAACAAGTAAAAGAATCGGTTTAAGCCCTTTTAACATAAATTTTAACGGAATATTTGAAATGGCAATTATAAGTGCTGTCAAAAGCAGTATTGCAGTATAGGCATATATCCCGTCTATTAAAAACAATGTCACCATATAAAATACTGTAAAAAGTATTTTAGTTCTTGGGTCCATTTTGTGAATCGGGGATTCTGTGTCGTAATACTGTCCAAGTGTTATATCACGAATCATTTTGCTACCCCCAATTCAGTTAAGATAGCAGAAACGGCATCGTCAACAGTGAATATATTATCGGGAAGTGACATTCCGTTTTCTTTCAACAATTTAATAATTTCAGTAATTTCAGGCAATTCAAGTCCGCATTTTTCAAGAACATCTGTATCGGAAAAAATCTCGGACACATTGCCGTCTTTAATCTTCTCTCCGTTTTTAAGAAGAATTATTCTATCGGTATGCTGTGCAAGGTCCTCCATACTGTGAGAAATCAAAACTATTGTTGTTTTTCTTTCTCTTCTAATTTTATGAAGCTCGGAAAGAAGCTTTTCTCTTCCCACGGGGTCAAGACCTGCAGCAGGCTCATCAAGAATCAGAATCTCAGGCTGAGTAGCAAGAACACCTGCTATTGCAACACGCCTTTTTTGTCCGCCCGAAAGTTCAAAAGGAGATTTTTCAAATAATTCTTCCTTTAAATTTGCAAGCTTTGCGCTGTTTCTTACTACTGCATCAACCTCAGTTTCAGACAATCCTGCATTTTTAGGACCGAAAGCAATATCCTTGTAAACAGTTTCCTCAAAAAGCTGATGCTCAGGATACTGAAACACGATTCCTACTTTTTTTCTTAATTCACGGGCTGCAAGCCTATAATCATCAATTTCGTTTCCATCGACAATTATTTTTCCGCTTGACGGCAAAATAAGTCCTGACAAGATTTGTGCAACAGTAGTCTTTCCGCTTCCCGTATGCCCTGCAATGCCGATAAATTCGCCTTTTTCTATTTTTATGTCTATATTCTGAACAGCCGTGGTGTTTTCATTGCTGTTTGCCGTATATGAATATGAAACGTTCTTTAACTCAATCATAGCTTTTTCCTTTGATTTAATATCTCTTTAACGCAATCTGCAGGGGTTAATACGCCCTCGGGAATTCCCACTCCGTTTTTCCTTAGGTTATGAGCAAGTGATGTTGCCTGAGGAACATTAAGTCCCAACTCCACAAGCTCTTCCTCGTGTGAAAAAACTCTGTCCGGAGTATCGTCAAATACTACTTCGCCTTTGTCCAAAACTATAACTCTGTCTGCCATAGCTGCCTCATTCATATAGTGAGTAATGAGGACAATTGTTATATTCTTCTCTTTGTTAAGGGTAAGAATGGTATCCATAACCTCACGCCTGCCCCTTGGGTCAAGCATTGCAGTAGGCTCGTCAAGAATAATACATTTGGGCTGCATTGCAAGAATACCTGCAATTGCCACTCTCTGCTTTTGTCCGCCCGAAAGCAGATGAGGTGCTTTTTTTCGGTAGTCATACATATTTACCGCAAGAAGTGCATCTTTCACGCGTCTGTGCATTTCTTCGTATTCTACACCTATGTTTTCAAGTCCGAAAGCAACATCTTCCTCCACAATGGTTGCAACAATCTGATTATCAGGATTCTGAAAAACCATTCCTGCACATTTACGTAATTCAAAAAGCTTTTCTTCATCCTTTGAATCAATTCCGCAAACGGTAACACTGCCTCCGCTTGGCAGAAGAATTGCGTTGAGGTGCTTTGCAAATGTACTTTTTCCGCTGCCGTTATGTCCTATAATCGCCGTAAAGCTTCCCTCTTCAATCTCAATATTAAGTCCCTTTAAAACAACCTTTTCCTTTATATCGTTTTTATATGAAAAAGTCAGGTTATCTGTTTTAATAATGCTCATAAAATCATTCCGTTATTTCTCCCATCTGCAGGTTGCTCCGCAAGGAAGTACCATATCAGATGATGTTATTTTTAATCCTATTTCACTTGATTGTGTTTTTCCTTCGGGAAGGCACATTTTCATCAAATTAATCAATACTGTCGGAGCCAATCCTGTTGTGTAAGAATTGATTATAAAGAATAAGGGGTCGTCACTTAAAAGAAGTGTACATCTCCTTACAAACTGACAGATAGAGTCTTCAATTTTCCAAACCTCTCCGCCTGGGCCTCTTCCGTATGAGGGAGGGTCCATCAGAATTGCATCATATTTGTTTCCGCGCCTTATCTCACGTTCAACAAATTTCATACAGTCGTCAACAAGATACCTTATAGGTGCATCCTGCAAACCGCTTAATTTAGCATTTTCTTTTGCCCACTGTACCATTCCCTTTGATGCATCTACGTGAGTAACTGCCGCACCTGCTTTGGCACAGGCAACGGTAGCACCGCCCGTATATGCAAAAAGATTAAGTACCTTTGCACCTTTACGGGTGGAGATTTTATCCATCATATAATCCCAGTTTACTGCCTGTTCGGGGAAAAGTCCCGTGTGCTTGAATCCCATAGGCTTTATATTAAAAGCTAAGTTTTTATACCGAACAACCCATTGCTCGGGAATCTCTTTTCTGTACTCCCACTTTCCGCCGCCGCTTGAAGAACGGTGATAATGTGCATCTGCCGTTTTCCACAATTCGGGAGAAGCTTTTGTATCCCATATTACCTGCGGGTCAGGTCTGCAAAGTACAACATCACCCCAACGCTCAAGCTTTTCTCCGTTGGCAGTATCTATACATTCATAATCTTTCCATTCATCTGCAACCCACATAATCAACCCTCGTAACTGTCAAAATCAAACTCTTCGGAAAACACAAAGCCTACAAGTCCCGGTCCGCCATGGCATCCGATTACCGCACCGAGGCGAAGTTCAATAAACTTAACTCCCGGAAATGCCGAACTAAGCTCTTCTTTCAGCTCATCTGCCTTATCACTGCAGGCAGTATTTACTACATACACACTTCTTCCGGAAAGGTCATACCCGTCATCTCTTGCCTTTTCTACAAGCTTTTTCATAACTCGCTTGTTTCCGCGAAGCTTACCGTCCTGAACAACCACCCCGTCTTTTATTGCCAATACAGGCTTTATATCCAGCATATTTGCAAGAACAAGGGTTGCTGTGTTGATTCTTCCGCCCTTTTTAAGGTGAAGAAGGTCATCAACGAGGAAATATGCTTTCATACTGCTTGTTGCCTCGGTAATGTACGAAACAATTTCATCCTTGCCCTTTCCGTCGGCAAGCATTTTTGCCGCCTTTATAACAGCACCGCCGTAAAAGCAGGAATATCCGAGGGTATCGATTACGATAATTTCTCCCCCACGCTCATCCATTACTTCCTGTGCAGACATTACTGCATTCTGATACATACCGCTGCCCTTTGAGGAAATAGGAACAACAATTAATGTGTCATACCCTTGGTCATATGCTTCATTGTATGCATCGGTAAACTGTATGGGAGTAACCTGTGCCGTTTTGGGTACAGGAGCATCCTTGTCGGAAAGTTTTTCATAAAACTCCTCTTTTCCCATATCCAGACCTTCTCTGTAATATGTTTCCCCGTCAAAGGTAAAGGAAATCGGAAGCATACTGATATTCAGCTTTTCTGCAGTTTCGATTGAAATATCGCTTCCGCTGTCTGTGATAAGTTTAATCTTTGTCATAGTCAACATCCTCTCTGAATTGTTGTATTTCAGGTTCTTCTTTTTTAGACCCGTCTATTGTCATACCTCTTACAGTCATTTCATACTGTGCCTTGAATAGTTTTGCATAAATGCCGTCTTTTTTCAGCAGTTCATTATGAGTGCCTGTTTCTGCAATACGTCCGTTTTCAAAAACAAACAAACGGTCGGCATTCTTTAGTGTAGACAATCTGTG